>CAYVWO010000172.1:4800-6106 GCA_964455495.1 uncultured Tessaracoccus sp. | reverse complement strand
GAGAAAAGCCCCTTGTCAGGGGCGTTTCGTTAAGCTCCCCGGACTGGACTCGAACCAGTAACCCTTCGATTAACAGTCGAATGCTCTGCCAATTGAGCTACCAGGGAATGGCATTGCTGCGCGAGAAAGAACGTTAGCAGAGAAGCCCGGGCCGATGCCAATCGGGCCCGGGTCAGACCGATCGCTAGGCGCCCGCGGTGCCCAGGCCGAGGAAGATCAGGCCGACGAGCGACGTCAGCGCGGCCTCCGCTGGGCGCAGGTCCGCGGCGGCGAGTCGGCCGAAGAATGCCGACAGGCGCCGCGAGACTCTCGGGAAGCGCTCCCACACCCATGCGAGCAGGACGTAGGGAGACACCAAGGCGAGGACGAAGATGGCGTATCCGGCAACTCGGAGGATGTCGTTGTCGCTCGCGCCGCGGATGAGGCGGGCCGTCAGGTACATCGTCGCGATTCCGCTCACGCTGACGACGGCGTTCAGCGCCCCGATCAGGACCATCTCCCAGGGATTCCCGGTGGGTGGCGGCTTCGGCGCCCTTGGCTTCCGGGGCGCGCGGGCGCGGACCCACATGGGCACGGAGGCGACGAGGAACAGCGCGCCGGCCAAGAGGTCGACGCTCCTGCGGACAAGCACGCCCTCGACATCGTGCTTCAGCAGCGCCTCGAAGCTGCGTGGGTCGACGATCTGCAGCACGAGAAGCAGCGCGGTGGACCCGGCGGTCAAGCCGGCGAGCATGAATCCGATGGCGCGATTAGGTCGCTTCATCTCGGTCAGGGCGCGCAGCGCCACCGCGATGAGAGTCGGGCTGACCCCCATGACGACACCGAGGCCCAACAGGCTGAGGGCGGCACCTCCGAGGCGAATCAGGTCTCCGTCGAGCACCCTGGAAGCGTAGCCCCATAGGGGTCGGGCACGGAGAGTGCGACGCGAGGTATACTCCCAGGGGTATCTATCCTTGTGTCGGTTCCGGCCTCGTTGCTGCGCCCGCCCAACCTGAAAGGACGGCAGATGCGCCGTTTGGTCATGTTTCCCATCGCCGCCGTCGCGCTGCTGCTCGGGCTTCTCGGGTGCGCAGGCGAGGCCGCGCCCGAGCTCGGCGAGGATGCGATCATCCTCGATGTGCGCACGCCCGAGGAGTACGCCGCGGGACATATCGACGGCGCCGTCCTGCTCGATTTCAACGGCGGCCAGTTCGAGGCCGAGCTCCCGAACCTCGACCCCGCCGCCGAGTACGTCGTTTACTGCCGCTCGGGCAACCGCGCGGGCCAGGCTGTCGACCTGATGGAGAAGGCGGGCATCGCGAACGCG
>CAYVWO010000172.1:0-4790 GCA_964455495.1 uncultured Tessaracoccus sp. | reverse complement strand
TGATGCCGGCACCGGGCGGCTTGCCGTGCCCGGGAACGCGGTGAATCTGGGCTCGCTAGAGCAAGCGGCGAAGGCGACCGGCCTCGCTGTCGTCGAGTAGCAGTCGGCGGGCCTACGCGAGCATGTCCTTCACGAGCGGGACGACCTTCTCGCCGTAGAGCTCGATCGAGCGGCGCTGGTGAGCGTGGGAGACGGGCTGGTCGTACTTGAGGTCGAAGCGGTTCACGGGCAGGGTCGTCAGCGTTGCGGCGATCTTCCGGGCAACGGTCTCGGGCGAGCCGACGTAGAGGGCGCCGGTCTCGATCTCGCGCTCGAAGTCGCCCGCGGATGGCGGCGGCCAGCCGCGCTCAGCGCCCATCCGGCGGCGCATCGCGAACCAGCCGTCGCGGACGAGCGCGCGGGCATCGTCGTCGGTCTCGGCGACCAGCCCGGGGGAGTGGATGGCGATGGGCCGGTGCTCTACCCCGAACTCGTCCTGGGACCGCTCGAACAGGTCGATGTACGGTGCGAAGCGCGCCGCGGGGCCGCCGATGATCGCGAGGAACAGGCCGAATCCGTAGCGGGCGGTGCGCACCACCGACTCGGGGCTGCCGCCGACCCCCACCCAGGCTCGGAGGCCGCCCTCGGTCTCGGGATAGACGCGCTGATCGGTGAGCGACGCGCGGGTGGAGCCGCTCCAGGTCACCGGCTCCTCCTCCAACAGCGCGGCGAGCAGCTCGAGCCTCTCCTCGAACAGCACCTCGTAGTCGCGGAGGTCGTACCCGAACAGCGGGAAGGACTCGATGAACGAGCCGCGGCCGGCGACGACCTCGGCGCGCCCGCCCGACACGGCGTCGAGGGTGGCGAAGCGCTCGAACACGCGCACGGGGTCGTCGGAGCTCAGCACCGTCACCGCGGAGCCGAGCCGGATGCGCTCGGTGCGTGCCGCGATGGCCGACAGCACCATCTCCGGGCTGGAGACGGCGAAGTCGGGGCGGTGGTGCTCGCCGACCGCGAAGAAGTCCAGGCCGAGCTGATCGGCGACGACGCCGTCCTCGACGAGGTCGCGGATGACCTGCGCGTGGCGGAGGGGTGCCCCGTCGACGCCGGGGGTCACGCCGCCGAAGGTGTCCAGGCCGAACTCGATTTCGCTCATGCCCGCATAACAACCCGATCGGTGGCGGCTATTCCCGTCGCCGTCAGTGCTGCAGGAAGCCGACAGTGCCGAAGATCGTCATGGACACCGCGAACCCGGCGAACACCGTTGCCACACCGCGGAGGTTCGCCTGAGGCGTCGCGCCCTCGACAGGGTCGAGCCAGCGGTGGAGCAGCCGGTGGCCGAGCGGCATCAGCACCCAGGTCAGGATGACGATGGTGAGCGCGACGCTCACGAACGTCGCCAGCCATGGCTGCGGGAAGAGCGTTCCGAGGAACGGGTTCACGAACTTCGCGAACAGCATGATCAGCGGGTACAGCACGAACTGGATGAGCAGGGCCATCTTCCAGTCCGGCGTCACCGCGGGCGCGCCGTCGGACACCCGCACCGTCGATCCGAAAGACGTCGCCGTCATCACCTGGGACTCCTGTGTGAGGTGCTCGTGACGGGAGGGCAGGGCGCCGGCCAGCTCGGGGGAGCTGAGCCAGGCGTCCAGATGCGCGTCGGTGCGGAACCGGGTGATCGACGACCAGGCGTTCGGGTCGTCGCCTCCCGGCGGGAAGAGGCTCGAGCCCTCGTAGCCGGGCTGCGACCGCTTCAGCCGCGCGAGCTGCTCGGCGGAGTCGAGGAATGCGGCTTCGCGGCCCGCGCCCGGCATCTCGCGCACGCGGAGGACGCCCGGCGTACGGGGGAAGCCGTCGATGAACAGGTCGAGGCCGATGCGTAGGAAGCCGCTGTCGGCGAGGAGGCCGCCGGCGCGGTCCAGCCAGCGCTGCAGGCGCGGCTCGTCGAGGAAGGACACGACGATGGCCTGCTCGAGGACGTCGGAGTTGGGCACCGAGTGCTGCCAGCCGACGAAGCCCTCCGCGGCCGCAGCGTCGCCGCCGATCCGTCTCGCGAACGCCTCGAAATCGGATGCCTCGCCGGTCCGGTGAACGGTCAGAACCGCCGTCGCATGCCCATCTCCCATTGTCGTTACCTGCCTCGCCTCGTTGCGGTTGGTGGAGACGCGTGCGCGTCAGACGAAAACAGTAGCGTGAATGGGATTCGTTCCGCGGGTCGTCCGTGATCATGCGGCACAAGACGGGGACGACGACCCCAGCGCGGGCTCCTGGATGGGTTACCGTGGGTGGCCTCTGAGGATGAGGAGCCACGACATGACCGCTGACCCCAGGCGCCCGGCCGTCCATGAGTAGCTCCTCAGGCCCCGACTTTCTCCCGCCCCCGAACCAACACCCGGGGCCGGACCATTCGACGCCGCAGCCGCCTGCGCCCGGGGCACAGCCGCTGGAGCCGCTGGGGCCGGGCGTTCCGCCGCAGGCGAGCGAGCCTCCGCGCATGCTTCCGGTCCGCGCCATCGGCTGGGGTGTGCTGGTGCTGATCGGGATCCTGGTGTTCATGATGTGGCCGCGGGGCGCTCCCGGCGTCGCACCGACGACGGACGCGCCGTCGGTGCCCGCCCCGGCGCCGACGTCGCTGCCGCCCGTGGACATCCCTACTGGGGCGCTGCCGAGCGCCGAGCCGATCGCGCGCCCGGAACTGATCGCCCAGATGGCAGCCGAGCACGGCATGGACTGCGTGGACGAGGAGCGCGAGCCCTGGCTGATCGTCGGCTGTTACCGGTGGGAGCCGGGGCGAATCCTGACGGCGCGGTTCAAGCTGACCGCGGCGGCAGAGATCGAGAAGTTCCAGGTGACGCTGCTCGACGACACCGTGCCCACGCAGGAGGAGCGCAGCGCGTACGTGCTGGAGATGGCGCGCCCGGTGCTGTCCGCCATGGAGATCCCGGAGCCGGATATCGCGGACCTGGAGTCGGCCGTCGAGAATCTCACCCCGATGCACTTCGAGCCGCTGGAGCGCGCCCTCGCGTACGTGACCCACGACGGCGTCGCCGTTCTTGGCCTCGCACCGTACGGGTTGGAGACGCATCCGCTTCGGGCTGTCGGGCCGAACGTCGACGCGATGCTGCAGGTGCTGGCCGAGCGCGGTTACGAGTGCCTCGACGGGCTGGACGAGCGCTTCGAGTGCACGCACCCGAGCGACACGCTCTTCATGGGAACGCTCTGGCAGGGCCAGCTGCTGGCGACCTCGATCCACTTCCCGCGAGCTGTGCCCGACGACGTCGCCGACGCCCGGCTGGCGGACGCGTACGCGGCGCTCGCCGCCGTCGGGCCTGACGGTCCCGTGCTGAACGAGGCCATCGCGCGCGTGGTGCTGGACAGGTCGAAGCACGAGTTCGTGAACGGTCTGGTCGTGCAGAGGTGGGAGTCGCACATCGCGATCCACAGCGTCGACTTCCCGTGATCCGGATCACGGTAGGCCAGTGGGGAGGCCGTCGAGGCTGACTCGGTTCTTCTCCTGTTGATAGGCCGCGACGCCGTCGGCGCCTTTCTTGGCCGCCCACTGGGCCATGGTCTCGCGGTCGGCCTGGAAGTCCATGAAGGGGACGCCGAATCCGCAGGAGGTCTGGACCAGGTCTATGTCGAGCACGAAGATGTTGCGCGAGCCCTGCATCGGCGGGAACAGTGCGAGGAGTTCGGTCCACTCGGCGTCGCCGGCGTGCACGGCGCGTGCGGTGCCGTAGAGGCGCAGGATCAGCGGCTTGGCGTCGAAGGAGCAGAACATGATGGTCATGCGCGGGACGTCCAGGAGGTGCGCGGCGGTCTCGTTGCCGCTGCCGGTGCCGTTGAGCCAGACCACCCGGTCGGGCCCGAGCACGCGGAGCGAGTCGAGGCCCTTCGGTGAGATGTTGACCCGGCCGTCGCGCGCGGCGGTGCCGACGAAGTAGACGTGCTGGGCCTCGATGAAGGTCCTGAGCCGCTCGGAGATCTCGGAGAACTGCTGTCCCATGCGCCCATCTTGCCCGGCGTCCTCGGGGAGCGGACCGCCCCGTCCCAAGGAGTGTGTGAGGGCAGACTGGGACCATGACAGAACCGCTGGATGTGCTGGTGTTCTACGTCCCCGTCGCGGACACCGACGACGTGCTCGCCGCGCTGTTCGACGTCGGGGCGGGGCGGGTCGGGGACTACGACTCGTGCGCGTTCGTGGCGGCCGGGACGGGGCAGTTTCGTCCCTTGCCAGGGGCGAATCCGACGATCGGGGAGGTCGGCGTGGTTGAGAAGGTGGCCGAGAACCGCGTCGAGCTGACTTTCCGGCGATCGCTGCGCGAGACGGTCGTCGCCCGTCTGCGCGAGGCGCACCCATACGAGGAGCCGGCCTTCCACGTCCTGCGCAACGAGGCGAGTTCGTAGCGTCGCGTCAGTAGATGAAGATGGCGAACCAATCGGGGTTGTGGGCGTGGACGATCGCCATGAAGACGATGGCGTCGAACAGCAGGTGCACCACCAGGACGTAGAGCAGGGAGCCTGTGCGGGCGAACAGGAACCCTTGGATGAGGGCGAAGGGGATGGTGAGGAGCGGACCCCACGCGCGATAGCCGAGTTCCCAGAGGAAGGACACGAAGATGGTGGCCTGCAACACGTTCGCCAGCCAGATGGGGAAGTGGCGGCGCAGCAGCGCGAAGCAGGTGCAGATGAAGAACAGCTCGTCCCAGGTTCCGACGGCGTTGACGCCGACGAAGAACCTCAGGAGCTCGCTGGTGTCGGTGATGTGGGGCCAGTTGAGGTAGGCGCCGGAGCGGATGAAGTAGAACGGC
>CAYVWO010000171.1:0-6133 GCA_964455495.1 uncultured Tessaracoccus sp. | reverse complement strand
GCCATGACGACGGACCAGTCGGTGGCCTTGGTGGCCGGCACGAAGGCACGCAGCCAGATCGGCAGCGTCTGGCTCTCGGGGCGGGTCATGATGACCAGCGCGAAGACGAACTCGTTCCAGGCCTGGATGAAGGCGAACACGCCGGTGGCGACGAGGCCGGGCGCGAGCAGCGGGAAGGTCACCCGCCAGAAGGCGCCGGAGCGGGTGCAGCCGTCGATCATGGCCGCCTCCTCGAGGTCGGCCGGGACGCCGTTGACAAAGCCGCGCAGGGTCCAGATCGTGAAGGGGAGGACCATCGCGATGTAGATGGCGGAGAGGCCCATCACGGTGTTGAGCAGGTGCCAGCCGTCGAGCACGCGGAAGGTCGAGATGATCATCGCCTCCGCGGGGATCATCTGGATCACCAGGATGAGCACGATCAGCGACTTGCGCGACCGGAACTGGAACCGCGACAGCGCGAGCGCCGCGAGGAACGCGAAAAGCAGCGCGACCACCAGCGTGATCAGCGTGACGGAGACCGACACCTTGAGCGCGGGCACGAAGCCGTCGTTCCAGGCCGCGGTGAAGTTGCGCAGCGTGAACTCGTCGGGCCAGAGGTGCACCGTGTCGGACTTGACGGCCGAGCCAGGCAGGAACGAGGTGTTGACCATCCAGTAGACGGGGAACACGGAGCAGATGAACACGATCAGGGCGAACGCGTTGAGCGCGCCCTTCGTGACGAGCTTCCTGGTCTTCACTGGTCCTCCTGCTTCAGCGTGAGCCGGATGTAGTAGGCCGAGATGGCGAGCATGATGGCCACGAGGATGATGGAGATGGCGCCGCCGGTGCCGAGCTTCCCGGAGGCCATCGACTCGTTGTAGATGTAGACGCCGATGGTGTTGGTTGTCTCGCGCACGCCGCCGATGGTCTGCAGCGCGTAGATCTGGGCGAACACCCGCAGGTCCCAGATGATCTGCAGGATCAGCAGCACAACGAGGATCGAGCGGATGAACGGCATGGTGACGTTCCAGAACCGGCGAAGCCCGGAGGCGCCGTCGAGCGACGCGGCCTCAAGCACCTCGGAGGGCACCTGGGTGAGCGCGGCGTAGATGCTGAGCGCCACGAAGGGCACCGCGCCCCAGACGATGATGATGCCGGCGACGGTGAAGAAGCTGAGGGGGTCGATGAGCCAGCTGTGGCCCATCCACGAATCGCCGGTGATCCGCGTGAGCATGTGGTTGACGAGGCCGTAAGAGGTGTCGAAGATCCAGCCCCAGACGATGGTGGCGGTGAGCGCCGGCATCGACCAGGCGAGCAGCAGGCCGACGGACACGACGGTGCGCATCACCGCGCCGAGCCTCGTCATGAGCACGGCGATGGCAAGGCCGAGGACCATGGTGAGGACGACGCACACGGCGGCGAACGCGACGCTGCGCCAGAGCACGGTCCAGAACTCGGGATCGGTAAGGACTGTGACGTAGTTCTGCAGCCCGATGAACTCGGCGGGCTTGCCGAAGATCTGCTCGCGGCCGTACTTCTGGAAGCTCATGATGGTGAGCTGGATCACGGGCCAGCCGATGAACACGGCCAGCATGATGAACGCCGGGGCGAGGAGCGCCAACGGCGCGAACGAGCGCTTGGGCCGTCGGGCCTCGACGGGGCTCGGTGCGGTCTTTCCGCGGGACGCCAGCATGCGGTGCCCTTTCGGTTGAAGATTGCTTCTTGGATGGGACGGGGCCCAGGGAACTCTCGTCCCCGGACCCCGTCTCTGTTCAGCGGCCTGATGGCTCAGGCGCCTCGGCTACCTGATGACTCAGGCGTTGAGGATGGCCTCGATCTTCTCGTCGAGATCCTTGGCGAGGGACGCGGTGTCGCCGCCGCCCGCGATCTGGACGAAGAAGTCCTGCAGCAGGCCCTTGGCCTCGACCTCGGCCCAGTTCGGGCTGGCCGGGGTGAGCTTGGCGTTGGCTGCGGACTCGGCGATCACGGCGGCGACTTCCGGCGTCGCGGCGGCGGACTTGTCGCCGAGCGAGACGGGGGCGGGGCCGAGGCCGGCCTCGGCCAGCAGCGACTGGTACCCCTCGCTCAGGATGATCTTGAGCGCGTTCTGCGCCAGCTCCGGGTTGGCCGACTTGGCGGAGATGCCGATGTTCGAGCCGCCGGCGAAGACCGAGGCTGCGCCGCCGTCCTTGCCCGGGAGCGCGAAGTAGCCGAGCGCGTTGGTCAGCGCGGTTTCCTTCTGTTCCTCGTCGGCGACGATCGACCAGTACGCCCAGCTCGGGACCGAGAGCGTCGCCGCCTTCTCGGTGCGGAAGGGGACCCACGACTCGGTCTCGTCGCCGTCCTTCGGCGCGAGCGAACCCTTGGTCATGATCTCCTGGACCTGCTTCAGGCCGGCCTGCGACTCGGCGCTGGAGAGCTGGGCGTCCCAGGTGCCGTCGGCGCCGACCACGGCGACCTCGCCGCCGTTCTCCCACACGAAGGGAAGCGCGTTGTACCAGTCCTTGCCCGGCCACCAGACGCCGGAGACCCCGTCGAGCTTCTCGGTGAGGGTCACCGCGTTGCTGACGTACTGGTCGAGCGAGGTGGGCACCTCCACGCCGGCGGTCTTGTACTGCTCGGTGTTGTAGAACACCACGCGCGCGCCCGAGTAATAGGGGGCCGCGTAGAGCTTGCCGTCCCAGCTCCCGGCCTCGACGAAGCCGGGGAGGAGGTCGTCGCCTCCCAGGTCGGCCTGGATGCCGCTGAGGTCGGCGAGCGCGCCGGCCGAGGTGAAGGCCGGGGCCTGCGTGTTGCCCATCTCGACGATGTCGGGGCTGTCGTTCGAGGACAGCGACGTGGTCAGCTTGTCGACCAGGCCGGTCCACTGCTGCTCCTCGATGACCAGCTTGCTGCCCGCGTTCTCCTTCTCGAAGGTCGAGGTGAGGTAGTCGCGCGCGGCCTGCGGGGTGTCGGTGCCGACGAGCCAGACGCGGATCTCCCCGCCCTGGGGCGCCGGGGCGTTGGTCGTCGCGGAGCCGGTGGTTCCCGGCTTGGCGGTGGTCTCCGGGGTGCCGCCGCAGGCGGTGAGGGCCATCGCGGCTGCGCCGACGAGGGCCACTGCCGAGAGCTTGAACTTCATTGCCATTCTCCATTCGGTTGGGACGCGATCTGCGTCCTGGGTGGTGTGCTGCGGGCGCAGCGGGGGTGGGTGGGTCAGAAGACCCCGAGCTGCGTGGTGAGGACCGGGACGGCGGCACCGCGCAGCACGATGTCGTCGCCGAGGCTGGCCATCCGGATCTCGACCGCGTCGTGAAAGTCGGTCAAGGTCCTGGCGCGCAGGGTGTGGATGGCGGCCTCCTGAAGCTCTCCGTCGAGCAGCTCTGGCGGGCCGGATAGCAGGATCTCGGAGATGTCGAGGACGCCGACGACGGGGGCAAGCGCGATGCCGAGCCGCTCCCCGGCGTCGCGCAGCGCGTTGCCGTCGCCCGCGGCGAGGCGCGCGCCGAGCGGCCCCGCCGCCAGCCAGGCCTCTAGGCACCCGACCTTGCCGCACGCGCAGAGCGGGCCGCCGTCGGTGCCGACGGTGACGTGGCCGAGCTCGCCGCCTGCCAGGTGCGCGCCCGTCAGGACGCGGCCGCCGGTGAGGAGGCCTGAGCCGACGCCGCGGCCGACCCGGATCAGGAGCATGTCCTGGGCCGCGCCGCCGAAGATGAACTCGCCGAGCGCCGCCGCGTTGGCGTCGTTGGTGACGATGACCGGCACATCGACGACCTCGCCGAGGACTCGGGCGAGCTCGACGTGCTCCCAACCGAAGTTGGGGGCGCTGAGCACCGTGCCGTCGGCGTCGACGATGCCGGGGGTGCCGACGCCGACCCCGACCACGCGGCTGGGGGCCGAGGCCACCAGGTCCTCGACGAGGCTGACCACGGCGGCGAGGATCTCGTCGCCGTCGGTGGGCCGGGGAAGGGTGTCGCGGCGCAGCACGTGTCCGCGGACCGTGAGCTGCGCCCCCACCAGGGTGTCGTTCCCGGAGAGGTCGACGGTCACGATGCAGAAGCTCTCGGTGTCGAGGTCGATGAGCGTGGCCGGCTTGCCGGGGCGCACGTCGTCGCGGATCCCCATCTCGACGACGTAGCGCTCGTCGATCAGGTCCGCGACGAGCGCGGAGATCGTCACCCGGGTGAGGCCGGTGGCGCGGGCCAGGTCGGCCCTGCTCATCGGCGCCTCGCGGAACAGCACGGAAAGCACCAGCGAGCGGTTGTACCGGCGCGCGTCCTCGGGCCGCACCTTCGCCTGGCCGAGCACGCCCGGCTGGCCGGCGTAGGCCCCGGTCTTCGGCGTCGCGTTCGCTGCTGTCATGTTTGTTAGTAAAGCATATGTACTTATTAGGAGCAAGCGCGAATCCGGGTCGTTACGAAACTGTTATGTTGCCCGCTGCGGAGGCTCAGGAGGCGCCGGGGTCTACCTGGTCCTCGATCACAACGCCGCACTCGCTGGCGTTGATCTGGTTGACGCGGCGCTGGTGGCGGCCGCCCTCGAACTCCGTGGCCAGCCACATGCGGGTGATCATCTTCGCCAGCTCGTCGCCGACGACGCGGGCGCCGAAGGCGAGCACGTTCGAGTCGTTGTGCTGGCGCGACATGACGGCGGAGTACGGCTCGGAGCAGACCACGCAGCGGACGCCGCGCACTTTGTTCGCGGCGATCGAGATGCCGATGCCGGAGCCGCAGATGGCGATGCCCCGGTCCGCCTCGCCAGACGCCACCGCGACCCCGACCTTGTGCCCGTAGACCGGGTAGTCCGCGCGGCTGGGATCGTGGGTCCCGAGGTCGATCACCTCGTGCCCCTCCTCCCGAACCACCTCGGCGATGGCCTGCCGCAGCTCCATGGCCGTGTGGTCGCTGGCGATGACGACGCGCATGTCGGTCTCCTCATGATCCGGTTATGGAGACAGAATACGGCGCGGCGCCGGACCGCCCCCAACTGGTCCCGCGACGCGCCTCCTCCCCCACTTCTACACGAGCAGCTGGCGGACCTCCGGGCCGATCGGGCGCGGCAGCTTCGATGAGCCGCTCAGGTACTCGTCGACGCCGCGGGCGCAGCTGCGACCCTCCGCGATGGCCCAGACGATCAGCGACTGGCCGCGGCCCGCGTCGCCGCAGGCGAAGACCCGGTCGACGCTCGTGGCGAACGACTCGTCGCGGACGATGTTGCCGCGCGGGTCGAGCGCGAGGCCCAGCTCCTCGACGAGGCCCGCCTGCTGCGGTCCCGTGAAACCCATCGCCAGCAGGACCAGCTGCGCCGGGATGTGCCGCTCGGTGCCCTCGACCGGGACGAACCGGCCCGCGTCGAAGCGCACCTCGACGATGTCGAGGCCCGCGAGGTTGCCGTGCTCGTCACCCACGTAGCGCGAGGTCGACACCGCATAGACGCGGTCGCCGCCCTCCTCGTGCGCCGACGTGATCTTGAACGTCATCGGGTACGTCGGCCACGGCTGGCCCGCGGGGCGGGTCTCCGGCGGCATCGGCATGATCTCCAGCTGCGTGATCGACCGCGCGCCCTGCCGGATGGCGGTGCCGAGGCAGTCCGCACCGGTGTCGCCGCCGCCGATGATGACGACGTCCTTGCCCGTGGCGGTGATCTGATCCTCGACCGTCTCCCCCACCGCGACGCGGTTGGCCTGCGGCAGGAACTCCATCGCCTGGTGGATGCCCTTCAGCTCGCGGCCCGGGGCGGGCAGGTCGCGCGCCACCGTCGCGCCGACGGCGAGCACCACGGCCTCATACTGCTCGAGCAGCTCCGCACCCGTGATGTCGACGCCGACGTTCACGCCGGTCTTGAACTGGGTCCCCTCGAGCACCATCTGCTTGAGCCGCCGATTGAGGACGGCCTTCTCCATCTTGAACTCGGGGATCCCGTAGCGCATCAGCCCGCCGATGGCGTCGGCCCGCTCGTACACGACGACGGTGTGGCCGGCCCGCGTCAACTGCTGCGCCGCGGCGAGGCCCGCGGGTCCGGAGCCGACGACGGCGACCGTCTTCGACGTGTGCCAAGCCGGCTGCTGCGGGGTGACGCGCAGGTCGTCCCACGCCCGGTCGATGATGGCGACCTCGACGTTCTTGATGGTCACCGCGTCGCGGTTGATGCCGACGACGCACGCGGTCTCGCACGG
>CAYVWO010000170.1:0-6147 GCA_964455495.1 uncultured Tessaracoccus sp. | reverse complement strand
GGTCGGCGTCGTTGCCGTGGTTCTGGGGTCTGATTCTGGCATGGGGGTGTGACAGTTCGCCGCGTGGCGCTGCGGTGCGGGTCTCCAGGTTCCTTTTGATCGTGGGTTGACAAGGGATGATGCTTGGTTATCCCGCCGGTGCGGGGAGCCCCCGCAGTGTAGTGACAGCGGCGACGATGATCTCTGCCCAGCGAGACCTGCCGGAGAGATGCAGGATGGTTTGGCGACCGTGTCGGGCGATGGTGGCGGGAATGCTGAACAGGCGGTAGCGGAGGCGTTTGGGTTCCCAACGCCTTGCTTCGTGTTCAGGGTGGGCCAGGAGGCCGTGCCAGGCCAACAGGTCGGTAGCGAGCGCGACAATCTGGCACCAGATCTCGTTCTGGGCGAAGCCTTTCAGGGGGAGGTTCCGCAGGCCGCTGGCCTTCGCGTTGCGGATCCGGTCTTCGGAGCGGGCCCGGCGCCGGTGCCGCCACTCGAGCTGTGGTAGGGGGACTTGGCGGGTGTTGGTCGCGAACGCGGTCAGGCGGTACTCGTCGACGTCATCGAACCGGAGCTGCGCCCCGGGATGTGGACGTACAGCTCCGGCATCGCCGTCGGGAGGGTGAACCCGACCGAGTACGACAGCCGCTGCCGGGCGAGCCAGCCCAGGAACCCTTTCGTCCCTCCCGCGGAATCAGCCCGGACAAGGACCTTCCGGCCCGGGCGGGGGTTCTTCCCTGGTAGTTGGGCCAGGGCTTGGCGGGTCACGGTGATGTGATCGGTGATGGTGTTCGACTCCGCATTCCCGGCACGCAGCTTGATCGCCAGCGTCTCACCGGTCCCGCCTGGTCCGTGATCCAGGAACGCCGCCAGTGGGTGGAACCCGAACCCCTTCTTCCACGTCGCAGGGGCTTGTTCTTTCTCCGAGTGCGCGGTCACCAGCGTGGCGTCCAGATCGATCACCAACGGATCGGCGGCACTGATACCTGTGTCGGGCGCGTGCTCACCGGCTAGTCCCCACGCGACCGCGCGGGCCTGCTGTCTGGCAGTAGAGATAGCCCGCAGCACGCGTACCGGATCGTTCGCGAGCGCGGTGATGGTTCGTGACACCGTCGGGTCCGAGGCCACCCTCGCATACAGGCCGGGCTCGGCCCGCAACGCCGCGATATCGCTGAGACAGTCCCCGCCGAGCGCGAGTATGATCGCTAAGTCCAGCACGACCTTCGCCGGGTCATGGGTCGCGGACGGTTTCCGCCACCGCCCCAAACCAGCCGTGAGGTGCTTGTCGAGGGCCGTAGCGCGGACGGTCTCGGTCAACAACACACCACCCGCCTGCCCGACCGCCGCGATCTTCGTGGTGTCGACCCTCGGCTGGGGATAGATACCGGTACGCTTCGCCATGAAGGTGCTCCTTCGGCCGTCGTAATGATTCCCTTAGCAAGAACCATTATCCCAAGCCAGGAGCACTTTCGCTGTGTCTACACGCCCATCAGCACCGACACCCATGAAAGCGGCAGGTTAGTGGCCAGTCCCGTCTCTCCGACGTAAGATCGGGTCATGAGCCCACTCGTCAGCCGTCTCGACCGGATCACGGCCGATCCGGCCATCTGCCACGGCGCGCCCACAATCCGCGGCATGCGGCTGCGTGTGCAGGACGTGCTCGAGTTGCTCGCCTCCGGCATGACCTACGAAGACATCTTGAGCGACTACGACGAGCTAGAGCGAGAGGATATTCTCGCCGCGCTTGAGTACGCGGCGCTCGACTCGTCGGCCCGCGTGCTTCGCGTCGTCGCTTGAGGGCAACCGTGGCGGGCTTCCTTGTTGACCAGCAGTTGCCCCGCACGTTGGCTCTACACCTGGCTGGCCTGGGTTCTGAGTAAACGGCCCGCTCGCTTGCTACACATCGCATGCGGAACATCTCCACCCGCGATCTGCTCGCGCTCATCGACGAGCACTACGGTGCCCTGGAGACCGCGATCACCGTCTACAACTATGTCGAAATCGACCGGTCGGGGGTTGTCGTTCATGACCCAAGCTGACCGGAGTCAGGTTAGGTGGCCACGAGCGATGAGGCCTTCGGGCAGCGAGGCCGCGAGTAGGTCAGGCGCCGACAAACTGGCCACGAAAGATGGCCCCGGCTCTCGTCGATCGGGTCCGGCCACACGGCGGCCCGGTAGTCCACCGGCCGGGCGGGAGTGAGCGAGCCGCGGCGCCCACGCCGTAGACTGCGGCCCATGCGTGTTGGAGTCTTTGGCGCGACCGGGCAGGTCGGCGGCGTTATGCGTCGCCTGCTCGACGAGCGCAACTATCCCGTCGACGAGATCCGTTACTTCGCCTCCGCGAGGTCCGCGGGCAAGAGGCTGCCCTGGAAGGACACGGAGGTCGTCGTCGAGGACATCGCGACGGCGGACTTCTCCGGCCTCGACGTCGCCCTATTCTCCGCCGGGGGCGGCACCTCGAAGGAGTACGCGCCGAAGGTCGCCGCCGCGGGGGCGACCGTCGTCGACAACTCCAGCGCCTGGCGCCTCGACGACCGGGTCCCGCTGATCGTCTCAGAGGTCAACCCCGGCGACGTCGCCAAGGCCGAACTCGGCATCATCGCCAACCCGAACTGCACCACCATGGCCGCCATGCCGGTCCTGAAGCCGCTGCACGACGCCGCAGGGCTCGTCGCGCTGCAGGTCACGACCTTCCAGGCCGTCTCCGGCTCCGGCCTCGCCGGCGTCAACGCGCTCGCCACCCAGATCGGCGAGATCGACGACCCGAGCGTGCTCGCCCACGACGGCTCGGCCTTCCGGCCGGCGAGCACCGCGCCCTACGTGGCGCCGATCGCGTACAACGTGGTCGCGCTCGCGGGCAACCTCGTCGACGACGGCGAGCCCGAGACCGACGAAGAGAAGAAGCTGCGCAACGAGTCGCGCAAGATCCTCCACCTGCCGGGCCTGCTGGTCGCGGGCACCTGCGTGCGCGTGCCCGTGTTCAGCGGCCACTCCTTGACGGTGCACGCCCGGTTCGAGCACGACATCACCCCCGACCGCGCGCGCGAGGTGCTCGCCGCCGCGCCGGGCGTCGAGCTCGCCGACGTCCCGACGCCGCTGCGGGCCGCCGGCGCCGACGCGTCGTTCGTCGGCCGCATCCGCAAGGATCAGAGCGTCGAGGGCGACAAGGGCCTCGTGCTGTTCCTCAGCAACGACAACCTGCGCAAGGGCGCGGCGCTGAACGCCATCCAGGTCGCGGAGCTGTTGGTCCGATGACGGGGCTCCTCGTCGTCGGCGGCGGCGCCATGGGCGAGGCCCTCCTCGCCGGCTGGGTCGCCTCCGGAATCCCCGCGGCCGAGATCGGCGTCGTCGAGCCGCACGCCGCCCGCGCGGCAGATCTCGTCGCGCGCCACGGCGTCCGCGAGGCCACCGTCGACGACGCGGCCTCGGCCGAGGTCGTGGTGCTCGCCGTGAAGCCGAACACCGTGCCGAAGGTGCTCGACGCGCTCCGCGCGCCGCTGGCGCCGGGCGCCCTGGTGATCTCGATCGCCGCCGGCGTCCCGCTCGCCGTCCTCGAGGGCGCGCTGCCCGGCGTCGCGGTCGTCCGCGTCATGCCGAACACGCCCGCGTTGGTGGGCAAGGGCATGGCGGGCGTCGTCCCCGGCGCCGCGGCGAGCGAAGCCCAGGTGGAGCGCGCCGTCGGCCTCATGGAGGCCGTCGGCAAGGCCGTCGTCATCGGCGAGCACCAGCTCGACGCCCTCACGGCGCTCTCGGGCTCGGGCCCCGCCTACCTGTTCTACGTGGCCGAGGCCATGATCGAGGGCGGCGTGCACCAGGGCCTGACCAGGGCCGAGGCCACCGCGCTGGTCAACCAGACCTTCGTCGGGTCGGCGGCGCTGCTCGCCGAGTCCGGCAGGTCGGCCACCGAGCTTCGCGAGATGGTCACCTCCCCGGCTGGCACCACCGCCGCGGCGCTGCGCGCGCTCGACGACGCGGGCGTGCGCTCCGGCTTCCTCGCCGCCGTGCAGGCCTGCCACGACCGCAGCGCGGAGATGGCGCGCTGATTGGTCGATTACACGGCAGCGGGTTAATATTTGGGGTCTGGCCAGCCGTGGTTGGTCCCAGCAAACCACCCCGGGGGCGATCGTTCCCGGCTATGAAAGGCACACAGTGGGTTCTGTCATCAAGAAGCGTCGCAAGCGCATGGCCAAGAAGAAGCACCGCAAGCTGCTGAAGCGCACCCGCATTCAGCGTCGCCGCGCCGGCAAGTAGTGCCTGCGCCCTCCCGGGTCCTGCTGCTCACGCGGCGCGGCTGCCACCTTTGCGTGGAGGCCGAGGCGGCCGTGCAACGCGCAGCCGCGGACCTGGGAGTGACATGGCGCGCCGTCGACGTCGACACCGACGAGCGGCTCCGGGCCCGGTTCACCGATCACGTGCCCGTGACGTTCGTCGACCGGGAGCTTCACGGCTACTGGTTCGTCGACGAGGCGGCCCTGCGCGACGCGCTGACCATCGGCGCGCCGCGTGACATGACCGACGACTGGATCGCGGCGCTGCCCCTGAAGGAGGACTGACGTGACCGAGCCTGTTGACCCGATGGCCTCTGCCGACGAGGCGGAGATCGAGCCGACCAGCGGTTCCGTGACCTTCGTGGGGTCCGGCCCGGGAGACCTGGGCCTCCTGACCCTCTCCGGCTCCCGAGCCGTCCGCTTCGCCGACCTGATCATCGTCGACGAGGACGCCGACGTCGAGCTCGTCCGGGGCTACGGTCCCGCGCACGCGACCGTCACGCTCGCGGGCGACGACGAGGTGGGCGTCATCCTCGACGGCGTGGCCCGCGGCCAGAAGGTCGTGCGCCTGACCAGGGGCGACTATTTCACCGATGCCGATCACGGCGGCGTGCTGCCCGAGGTGCTCACGCACGCCGGCCTGCACGCCAACGTCGTCCCCGGCGTCAACCGGTGGAGTGCGGCGCTCAGCTTCGGCGCGGTCCGTGTCACCTCGGCCTTCGCCGCGCTCGACGCGTCCCTCGAGGTGCCGTCCGCCACGCAGTGGCCGACGGCCGACACCCTCGTGATCCGGACCCGCGGAGCCCTCGCCGGTCGGGTGGCCGTCGAGGCCCGCGAGCTGTTCGGCCCGGCCGGGAACACGCTCTCGCTGGTCGGCATGGGAAGCACCGCGCAGGTCAGCGAGGTCCTCAGCTGGTCCGAGGTCGCCGACTCGGAGGTGGGGGAGTGCTTCTTCATCGTCGGCCCCGGCGTCGAGGAGACGCGCCGCCGGCGCTACCTGTGGTTCGAGGGCAAGCCGCTCTTCGACTGGCGCGTCATCGTCCCGCGCACGAAGGACGACCTCGCCTCGCTCGTCGACGAGCTCGCGCACTTCGGCGCGTCCACCGAGATCGTCGCCACCATGTCCATCGAGCCGCCGCGCACCGAGCAGGGCATGGAGA
Source organism: uncultured Tessaracoccus sp. (assembly GCA_964455495.1). Lineage (GTDB taxonomy): Bacteria > Actinomycetota > Actinomycetes > Propionibacteriales > Propionibacteriaceae > Arachnia. The sequence goes on along the minus strand of CAYVWO010000170.1, from coordinate 741 downwards.
AGGCCGTCCGCGGCCTGGTCGACGGGCGTTACCTATGGCTCGTCTTCACCTCCCCGCACGCCGTCGCGGCCATCGCCGAGAGGCTGACCGAGTACGGGCTCGACTCCCGCGCCCTCTCGGGCATCTCGCTCGCCGCCGTCGGCCGCGGCACCGTCGAGGCGCTGGCCCGGCTGGGCCTGGTCGCCGACCTGGTGCCCGTCGTCGAGAACACCACCGGCGCGCTCGCGGTCGAGTTCCCCGCCTACGACGAGCTGATCGACCCGCTCAACCGCGTGCTCGTGCCCAGCGCCGACGTCTCGGTGGAGCCGCTGCTCGTCGGCCTCAGCCGTCTCGGGTGGGAGGTCGAGGAGGTCACCGCCTACCGCACCGTGCGCGCTTCGCCGCCGCCACCGGAGGTGCGCGACGACATCAAGACCGGCATGTTCGACGCCGTCGTCTTCACCTCCGCCACGGCGGTGCGCAACATGATCGGCATCGCGGGCAAGCCGCACGCGGCCACTGTCGTCGCCGCCATCGGCCCCGCGACCGCGGCGGCCTGCGAGATCCACGGCCTGCGGGTCGACGTGATCGCCGAGCACCCCACCTTCGAGTCCGTCGCCGAGGGCCTCGCCCGCTACGCCGACAAGCGGCGCGCCGACCAACTCGTCGCGGGCCTGCCGGTCACGAAACCGTCGCAGCGCAAGCGTCGCAAGCGGCGCAAGCCCGTTGAGCCGGCGGAATAGGCTGATGAGCGTGAGCACC
>CAYVWO010000169.1:0-6152 GCA_964455495.1 uncultured Tessaracoccus sp. | reverse complement strand
AACCTCGTCCAGGGCGAGGACTTCAACGACGAGGCGTCCCGGCGCTCCGCGGAGGAGCACGAGGAGTGGTGGCCCTACGTCACCAAGATGGTGCTCATCGGCCGCGACCTCATGGAGGGCAACCCGAAGCTCGCCGAACTGGGCTTCGAGGAGGAGGCCGCCGGCCACGGCGCGCTCATCTCGGGCTTCCAGGGCCAGCGCCAGTGGACCGACTACCTGCCCAACGGCGACCTCATGGAGACGCTCGTCAACACGTCCTTCGACTGGAACGGAAAGCGTCGCCCCAGCCTGATGGCGACGGAGAACGACAACCTCAACGGCGCCTCCATGGTGTTCAACTACCTGCTGACCAACCGGGCGCAGATCTTCTCCGACGTGCGCACCTACTGGAGCGCCGACGCGATCGAGCGCGTCACCGGTCACCGCCCCGAGGGGCGCGCCGCCGGCGGCGTCATCGACCTGCGCAACTCGGGCGCCACCACGCTGGACGGCACGTTTGCGGCCAAGGACGCCGACGGCAACCCGACCGTCAAGCCGTGGTGGGACGTCACCGACGACGACATCCGGGCGATGATCGACGAGACCACCTTCCACCCGGCCAACACCGGCTACTTCCGCGGCGGCGGCTTCTCCACCCACTTCCGCTCGGCCGGCGACGTGCCCGTCACCATGACCCGCATCAACTGGGTCGACGGGTTGGGCCCGGTCCTGCAGCTGGCCGAGGGGTACACCGTCGAGCTGCCCGACGAGGTGGCCAAGACCATCGAGCTGCGCACCGATCCCGGCTGGCCCACCACGTGGTTCGTCCCGACGCTGACGGGCGAGGGCGCGTTCACCTCGGTGTACGACGTGATGAACGCGTGGGGCTCGAACCACGGCGCCATCACCTACGGGCACATCGGCCACCAGCTGATCACCCTGGCCTCCATGCTCCGGATCCCGGTGAACATGCACAACGTGTCGCGGGACCGGATCTTCCGCCCGAAGAACTGGCTGGGATTCGGCACCGCGGACCTGGAGGGCGCCGACTACCGCGCCTGCCAGGCCTTCGGCCCGCTGTACCAGTAATCCACCGACCCGATCAATCGTCCTCGAGCTGAGGGGCGTGCACAGATCTCTCCATACGTCGAGGGAGGCCAACATAAGCCTTCGTCCACGCATACAGAGATTTGTGTACGCTCCCGGCTCAGGACCCTTCCCAAGGAGCGCACATGGTCACCGCTCTCGCTGTCGACCTCGGCTCGTCGTCCGGCCGCGTCGTCGCGGGTACGCTCGCTGGCGGCCGCGTCGAGGAGGTGGAGGTCCGGCGGTTCCCGCACCAGGCGAGGATGCTCGACGGGCATCTGGTCTGGGACCTGGACTTCATCTGGTCCGAGATCGTCGCGGGGCTCCGCGACGCCGTCGCCCGCTTCCCCGACGCCGTCTCGGTGTCCGTCGACACCTGGGGCGTCGACCACGTGCCCCTCGACGCCGACGGCAACCGCGTCACCCCCGGCCGCGCCTACCGCGACCTGCGCACCGCCCGCACCCACGAGGCCTTTCGCGCCCGGCTGAGCGACGATGCCGCCTGGGCCGCCACCGGCATCGCGCCGGCCACCATCAACACCGCGAACCAGCTCTTCGCGCTCTTGACCGAGGAGCCCGACGCCGCGGCCGCGACCGCGCAGGTGCTGATGCTCCCCGACTACGTCACGTTCCTGCTCTCGGGAGAGCTCGGCTGGTCCCGCTCGCACACCTCCAGCTCGGGCCTGTGCCGCCCCGGCGCGCGGGAGTTCTCCGGCGAGGTCCTCGAGGCCCTCGGGATACCGCGCGGCTGGTTCGGCGAGATCACCGAGGAGCACACCGTCGTCGGCCCGTGCGTCGTCGAGGGGCTCGGCCGGCTGACGGTCGTCCGTGCGGGCGCGCACGACACCGCCTGCGCCGTCCACGCGCTCCAGCGCGACGTCGCGCGAGAGTCCTACTTCCTCAGCTGCGGGTCCTGGTCCGTTCTCGGTGTGCTGCGCGACGAGCCCCTGCTGAGCGATGTCGCCTACCGCATGGGCCTGACCAACGAGGCCCGCGGCGACGCCGGCCTCCGCCCGCTGTTCAACATCACCGGCCTGTGGATCCTCCAGGAGTGCCAGCGCGACTGGGCGTCCGCAGGCAAGGTGCACGACATCATCGAGCTCATCCGCCTGGCCGAGGCCGCGCCGTCGCTGGGCGTGCTGATCGACCCGGACGAGCCGCGGTTCGCCGAGACCGGCGGCATGGTCGGCCGGATCACCGCCGCGTTGGAGGCCCAGGGCGTCGACGCCGGGGCGCTCACCGAGGGCGACATCGTCCGCGTCGTGCTCGAGTCGCTCGCGGCCCGCTACGCCCGCGGCGTCGCCGACCTCGTCGCGCTCACCGGCAGCGCGCCGACCCAGCTGAACATGGTGGGCGGCGGGTCCCGCAACGCGCTGCTCTGCCAGCTGACGGCCGACGCCCTCGGCGTCCCCGTCGTCGCCGGACCCGTCGAGGCCTCCGCCCTGGGCTCGATCCTGGCGCAGCTGGAGATCATGGGACACCTCGACGCGGGGGACCGAAACGACGTCATCGCCGCCACCGCCCGGACCGTCGTCTACGATCCGGTGGAGTGAGCCCCACATGAGCGTCGCCCGGCGTGTGAACCTCCGCGACATCGCGGAGGCCTCCGGCGTCTCCATCCAAACGGTGTCGCGCGTGGTGCGCGGCCTCGACGTCGTCGCCGAGCCCACCCGCTCGCGCGTCGTGGAGGCCGTCGAGCGCCTCGGCTACCGCCCCAACCTCGCCGCGCGCTCGCTGTCGGCGCGCCGCACCGGACAGGTGCACGTGATCGTCGCGATGCCGTTGTTTCACGGGCACGCGACGACGTTCGTGTCCATCTGCCAGGAGCTCGCCAAGCTCCAGTTCCACGCCATCACCACCGTCCCGCCTGCGGGCTCGGTGCGCGACCTCAACGCCGACGACCTCGTCCCGGTCAGCGCCGACGGCGCCATCGTGATCGGCGGCCGGATGCTGCCCGCGCCGTGGGTCAAAGGCCTCGCCCAGCGCGTCCCCATGGTGATGGTGGGGCGCCTGCACGAGTTGCCCGACCTGGTGCCGGGCGTCGCCGTCGACCACCGCGCCGGCGCCGTCGAGGCGGTGCGGCACCTCGTCGCGCGCGGCGCGCGACGGATCGCGCACGTGGCCGGCCCGCTGTCATGGGTCGACGCGCACCTGCGTCTGACCGGCTACCGGGAGGTGTGCGCGGAGGCGGGGATCGAGCCGTTCGTGGTGGAGGCCGACTCGTGGGACGCGCGCGCCGCGCTCCCGCTCATGAAGGACCTGCCCGGCGACGTCGACGCGATCTTCGCCGCCAACGACCAGCTCGCGCTCGGCTGCATGACCGCGCTCCAGCAGCTCGGACGGAGCGTCCCCGACGACGTCAAGGTCGTCGGGTTCGACGACGCGGCGGGCAGCGAGGCCTTCCTGCCTGCGCTCACCACCGTGCGACAGGACTTCGCCCGGGTCGGCGAGCTCGCCGTCGCGTCGCTCAGCCAGATCCTTGCGGGGGAGCCCGCCTCCCTCTCCACCGTCACCCCCACGCTCGTTGTCCGGGCGTCAACCTGAAAGGAACCGCTATGCTCCACGGCCCCATGCTTCACCCCGAGCTGATCGGCGCCCTCGGCCGCGCCGGCCACGGCAGCCGCATCCTGATCGGCGACGGCAACTACCCGTCGATGAACGGAGTGAACCCCGCCGCCGAGCGGGTCTACCTGAACCTGGCCCCCGGTCTGCTGACGGTGAGCCAGATCCTCGACGTCGTGAAGGAGACCATCCCGATCGAGCAGGTCGCGCTCATGGTCCCCGCCGACGACGCCGTCGGCATCGAGCGCCCTGACGTCATCCCCGCGCACGACGAGTACCGCGCCACCATGGCGGGCACGCCGTTCGCCGAGATCAAGCGCTGGGACTTCTACGAGGTCGCGAAGTCGGGCGACGTGACGGTGTTCATCCAGTCCGCCGACCAGCGGCTGTACGCCAACGTGCTCCTCACCGTCGGCGTCCGGGTCTGAACACGAAAGGTGGGGGTGCCCGGCGAACCGGACACCCCCACCCTTCGGGTTGTCAGCTGAGGATCAGCCCTGGAGCAGCGCGAGGCGCTCGGGATCGTTGGCGAAGACGTCCTTGATGTTGGCCTTGGTCACGACGACCGGGTCCAGCTGGAAGATCGGCACGTCGACGACGCCGTTGTTGGCCTTGTCGTCGCCGGCGGGCAGCGCCTCGCCCTTCTGGGCGGCCTGGATCAGCTCGATGGTGCGGCCGACGAGAAGGTCGGTCGGCTTGGCGACGGTCGAGAACTGGCGACCCTCCCAGATCCACTTCACCGACTCGTTCTCGGCGTCGAGGCCGGTCACGACGGGCTGCTCCTGGCCGGCCTGCTGGGCAGAGGTCAGGATGGCGCGGGCGATGCCGTCGTTGGGGGAGAGCACGCCGTCGATCTTCTTGCCGTCGTAGAAGCCCGAGAGCAGGGAGTCCATGCGGGCCTGGGCCTTGGAGTTGTCCCAGTCGGGGGTGGCGGCCTGCGTGAAGTCCTTCTGGTCCGACACGACGACCAGCGTGCCGTCGTCGATCTTCGGCTGCAGGACCTTCATGGCGCCCTCGAAGCACAGCGGGGCGTTCGGGTCGGCCGGGCCGCCACCGAACAGCTCGATGTTGTAGGGGCCGTCGCCCTTCAGCTCGGCGAGGCCGTCGAGGAGCGACTGTCCCTGGAGCTCACCGGTGCGGACCGCGCCGAACTGCACCACGCCGTCGATGGCGTCGGTGTTCTCGATCAGTCGGTCGTAGCCGAGGATGAGGATGCCGGCGTCCTTGGCGTTCTTGAGGACCGGGCCGAGCTGCTTGCCGTCGACGGGGCCGACGACGATCGCCTTCGCGCCCTGCTCGATCATGGCCTCGATCTGCTGCTGCTGTTGGGGAACCTTGTTGTCGGCCGCCTGGACGAGCGGGCTGAAGCCCGCCGCCTTCAGCTCGGCCTCGAACATGGTCTGGGCTTCCTTCCAGTTCTGGGTGCCAAGCCACGGGAGGGCGACGCCGATGGTCGCGTCCGCGGCGAAGCCAGCCGCGGGCGCGTCGGTGCCGGTGCTGCCCGGGGCGGGCTCGGTGCCGCGGCCGCCGCCGCAGGCCGACAGGCTGAGCGCGGCGACGATCGCGGCGACGGCTGCTGTCTTGAACTTCATCGTGTTGTCCTTTCCTTGTCGCCCGGCGGACGTTCCGCAGAGCGGTGGGCGTGATGCCCGGAGTGGGTAGAGGGGAGGGGCTACTTGGCGGCCGCCGCGGCCGGTTTGGCGGCGGCGGGCTTGCGCTTGAAGATCGACGACCCGCCCTGGCGCTTGTTCGCGACGTCGATCGCGACCGCGGCCAGGAGCACGAGGCCCTTGATGACCTGCGTCTGGTCGGCGCCGACGCCCATCAGCATCAGGCCGGAGTTCAGGACGGCCATGACGAGGCCGCCGATCATGGAGCCGACGACGGTGCCGATGCCGCCGGAGACGGCCGCGCCACCGATGAAGACCGAGGCGATGGCGTCGAGCTCCCACATCGTGCCGTCAGACGGGCCCGCGGCGCCGGTGCGACCGATGAACAAGATGCCCGCCACCGCGGCCAGGAACGACATGTTCATCATGACGAGGAAGTAGACCTTGTTGACGTTGACGCCCGACAGCGCGGCCGCCTGCTTGTTGCCGCCGACCGCGTAGATGTGGCGGCCGAAGCGGGTGCGCTGCGTGATGATCGTGTAGATGACCACCAGGGCGACGAGGATCAGGCCGGGGATCGGGAACGACGTGCCGGGGCGGCCGGAGCCGAACAGCCAGGTGACGTAGCCGATGACGAGCAGGAAGAGGACGACGCGGACGAGCGTCACCCAGAGCGGAAGCTCGTGGCCGCGCGCCAGGATCGCGCTGCGACGACGCAGCTCACTCCACACGAACCAGGCGCCGGCGATGATGCCGAGCAGCAGCGTGGAGTTGTTCATGCCGAGGTCCGGGCCCCACTCCGGCAGGAAGCCGGCGCCGAAGAAGCCGAACTCGGTGGGTGCCGGCACTGAGATGGACTTCGACACCCAGATCGTCAGGCCGCGGAAGATCATCATGCCGGCCAGCGTCGTGATG
>CAYVWO010000168.1:0-6168 GCA_964455495.1 uncultured Tessaracoccus sp. | reverse complement strand
GCTCCCAGAGGGCAGAAATCGGAAGACCCCACAGGCGATCGCCGAACCGGAGCGACTGCCCGCTCATTCCGAGGACCACGCCACCCGCGAACCGGTCGCCCAGCTTCTCTCTCAGGAACTTCAGTCCGCTGAAATGCTCCGGCTTGTAGGTGGCCGAGGACTTCACCTCGACCGCGAGAACGCGACCGTCCTCGAGCTCGAGCACCAGGTCCACCTCGACGCCTGCCCTGTCCCTGAAGTGGAAGAGCTGGAACTCGACCTCACTCCATCCCTGCTGCTTGAGCAGTTCTCCTGCCACAAAGGCCTCCACGATCCCGCCGATCTGGGTCGAGGCGAACGACTCCAGCTGCGACGACGAGGTCCTCGTCAGGCGCATCGTCAACGCGGAATCGGAGACGAACACCTTCGGGCGTCCGATCTCACGGCGCGTCAGGTTCGGCGTCCACGGGCGCAACAGGTCGATGAGGTAGGTCGACTCCAGGGCGTCGAGATATGTCGTGATCGAGTTCTGCGGTATTCCCGCCTGGTCCGAGAGACGGGCCTTGACCAGCTCTCCTGCTTGGTTGCTCGCGAGCAACGCGGCGACCATCCGGATCCGCGCCGCTTGCCCGCCGCCCGGCAGTGACGGCGCATCGCGCTCCAGGATCCGCTCCAGATAGCCGTCCAGCAACATCGAGCGCATGCGCCCCTCGGCCCTCTGGGCATCGGGGAAGCCGCCGACGGCGAGGGCACGAACGTAGTCGGCCCGGACCCACTCTGACCGCATGCGATCGAGTTGGTCCGGCGCCGCGAGCACCCGCGCCACGAAGTCATCCGGCCGACCAGCAACCTCCCCCTGACTCAGCCCGCGGAGCCGGAGCGTGACCGCACGGCCAGCGAGGCTGTCGGTCTCGCCCTTCACCCTCAGGAGGTTCGCCGAGCCCGTGAGCAAGAACCGCCCTGGCCTCCGATCCCGATCGACCGACGCCTTGATGCTGCGCAGCAAAGCCGGCTGAAGCTGGAGTTCGTCGATCACGAGCGTGCCCTGCGGCCACTGATCAACGAACCCCGTCGGGTCGTCTTGCGCGGCTCCCCGAGTCGCGACATCGTCCAGCGTCACCTGCCGTGCGTCGGACCCTTCTGTGAGTAGGGCCGCGAGCGTGCTCTTTCCCACTTGCCGGGCGCCCTGGACGACGACGACCGGGAAGGTGCGCAGCGCTTCCCGCCCGACCCCGAGGAGATGTCTGTCGAACAGAACCATGGCCTCATCCTACGCGAATCTCGTAGGTTTGCAGGTCATTTTTCGTAGGTTTGCCGTCCTCGATTCGCAGATTTGCCGAGCCCGATTCGTAGGTTTGTCAGCGGATCAGGCGGGCGGTGAGGACACCGTCGATGCCGAGGATCCGGTCGAGCAGGTCGTCGGAGACGTCGCCCTCCACGTCGACAAGGGTGTAGGCCAGCTCCCCACGAGACTTGTTCAGCAGGTCCTCGATGTTGAGGCCCGCCTCCGCGAGCAGCGTCGAGATCTGGCCAACCATGTTCGGCACGTTGGAGTTCACGATCGCGATCCGCGTTCCGCCGTTGCGGGCGAGCACCGCCTCCGGGAAGTTCACCGAGTTGGAGATGTTCCCGTCCTCCAGGTACTCGCGCAGCTCGTTGGCCGCCATCCGCGCGGAGTTCTCCTCGGCCTCGTGCGTCGACGCACCCAGGTGCGGCAGCGTGACCGCCCGCGGGCGGGTGTTGAGCTCCGGGACCGGGAAGTCGCAGACGTAGCCGCGGAGCCTCTCGGTCTCCAGCGCCTCCACGACGGCGTCGAGGTCGACGATGGGCGCGCGGGCGAAGTTCACCAAGACGGCGGACTTCTTCATCAACGCGAACTGGTCACTGCCGATCAGGCCGCGGGTGGCGTCGATCAGCGGCACGTGGACGGTGAGGATGTCGGCGCGCTTCAGCAGATGGTCGAGGTTGGTGACGTGCTCGACGCGGCTCGACAGCTTCCAAGCATGCTTGACGGTGACGCCGGGGTCGTAGCCGAGCACATTCATTCCCAGCCCGATGGCGGCGTTGGCCACCTCGACGCCGATGGCGCCCAGGCCGATCACACCCAGGGTCCGGCCGGGCAGCTCGAAGCCCGCGAACTGCTTCTTGTTCGCCTCGACGGCCTTGTCCATGGACGCGGCGTCACCGCGGAGCCGGTGGGCGTAGGCGGCGGCGTCGACGATGTTGCGGGCGGCGAGGAAGATGGCCGCGATGACCAGCTCCTTCACCGCGTTGGCGTTCGAGCCCGGAGTGTTGAAGACGGGGATGCCGCGGGCCGAGTAGTCCGCGATGGGGATGTTGTTGGTTCCCGCACCGGCGCGCGCGACGGCCTTGACCGACGCCGGGATGTCGACGCCGTGCAGGTTGGCGGAGCGCAGGATCAGCGCGTCGGGGTCCTCGACGTCTCCGCCGACCCGGTACAGATCCTCGGGCAGCTGGCTGAGCCCCGCCTGGCTGATCGCGTTGAGCGTCTTGATCTTGAAGGCCACGGCGCTACCCGTTCCGCTTCTCGAAGTCGGCCATGAACTCGATCAGGTCGTGGACGCCCTCGATCGGCATCGCGTTGTAGATGCTCGCGCGCATCCCGCCGACCGACCGGTGGCCGGCCAGGTTCGCCAGCCCGGCCTCCGCGGCCTCGGCGACGAAGGTCTTGTCCAGCGCCGGGTCGGCGATCAGGAACGGCACGTTCATCCACGACCGCGCGTTGGGCGCGACGGGGTTCGAGTAGTAGTCGGACGCGTCGATGGCGCCGTACAGCGCATCGGCCTTAGCCCGGTTCCGCTCGGCCATGGCGCCCAGCCCGCCGAGGTCGGCGATCCACTCGAGGATCTGGCCGAGCAGGTAGATGCTGAACGTCGGCGGGGTGTTGAGCATGGAGTCGCTCGCGGCCATCTGCGCGTAGTCGAGGACCGACGGCGTGGTCGGCCGAGCACGGCCCACGAGGTCGTCGCGCACGATCGCCACACACAGGCCCGACGGCCCCATGTTCTTCTGCGCGCCCGCGTAGATCAGGCCGTAGCGGGAGACGTCGACGGGCCGCGACAGGATCGTCGACGAGAAGTCGGCGACGAGCGGGACGTCGCCGGTCTCCGGGACGTAATCGAACTCGACGCCGCCGATGGTCTCGTTAGGGGTGTAGTGCAGATAGGCGGACGCGGCGTCGACGGCGTAGCTGCCGGCGGCTGGCACCGTCGTGTAGTTGGTGTCGGCCTCGTCGGCGAGGACGCTGACCTCCAACCCCTGCTTCCTGGCGGCCTTGATCGCCTTCGCCGACCACTGCCCAGTGTTGAGGTAGCCGACGGCGTCACCCGGCTGGGTGAGGTTCATCGGGATGGCGTCGAACTGGGCGCTGGCCCCTCCTTGCAGGAACAGCACGCGGTAGTTGTCCGGCACGCCGAGCAGCTCGCGCAGCAGCTCCTCGGCCCGCGCCGCGCACGCCACGAAGGGCTTGCCGCGGTGCGACACCTCCATGACGGACATGCCGCCGCCCTGCCAGTTCAGGAGTTCGGATTGGGCGCGCTCCAACACGCTGGTGGGGAGCATCGCGGGACCGGGGGAAAAGTTCCAAACACGCACGGCCCCTATTCTTGCACTCCCCGCCCGCTCGTTGAGCCCGGCCCTAGGAGCGAAGCGACGCAGGCGCGCGTCGAAACGTTCTGGCGCACGGTTCATAGAGGTGGGCCACGTCCATGAACCGTGCGCCAGGCGCTTCGACACGATCCGGGCGCTTCGCGCCGGGGATCGGCTCAACGAGCGTGACGGTCGACGACGATCGCCTTCGTCCCAGCGACGGTGCGGGCGAGGACCAGCGTCGCCGCGCCCTTGCCCTTCGGCTTCAGCTCCCGGCGCAGCGCCGCCGGGTCGACGTCGATCCCACGCTTCTTGATCTCCAGCGTCCCGACGCCGCGCTCGGCGACCCAGCGCCGGAGCCGCTTCCGGTCGAAGTCCTGCACCTCGCGGACCTCGAAGCACGTCACCAGCGGCGAGGCCAGCGGCTCGTCGCTGGACAGGTACGCGATGTGCGGGTCCAGCAGCCACAGGTCGTGCGCGGGCGCGATCTCCTCGAACAGCCCCGAGCGGATCACCGCGCCGTCGGGCTCGATCAGGTACCTGCCCAACGGCCGCACGGGCAGACCTCCCGGAGCATCCGCCTTAAGCGCCGGAAACGGCCCCGCAGCGGGGGGATGCGGCCCCGAAACCCGCGAGGGGAGCACCCGGCGAAGGATCGTCTCTCTCCCCTCGCCAAGTACGACCGCGGCAGGCCCGGCAGGGAGGCGGTTCCACAGCGAGGCCTCCACGACGTCGTGCGATTCGCTCACCCATGCCGCCTGGACTCCCTCGGGGAGTATCTCCTTCGGCACGCCCGGGCCGAGCTTGACACAGACGAAGCGGTCCGACGCCAACTGCGCCAGCACGAAGTCCCACGACGGCGTGAAGTCCGCGACGTCCCAGGTTCGCCCGCGCGCGGTGCGGCGAGCGGGGTCGAGGAAAATCGCCGCGTGCTCCGGGAGCACCGCGTCTTCCGCGAGTCCCACTCTGACCTCGGAGCCTTTCGGGGAGCGGTCGACGAGCGCGAGGTTGTGCGCGGCGACCGCGGCCGTCTCGGGGTCGGCGTCGACGGCGACGACGCGCAGTCCCGCCTCGAGGAACGCCATGGCGTCGGCCCCGATCCCGCAGCCGAGGTCCCAGACCTCCGTGACGCCCGCGTCTACGAAGCGCCCCGCTCGCCACCGGGCCACGGCGCGCCGAGTCGCCTGTTCCAACCCGTCGCGGGTGAACAGCATCTCGTCGGCGCGCTCGAACTTCGCCGCGGCCTTGCGCCGAAGCGCCGCCTGGCCGAGGGCCCACGCCGCGTCGTCGGCGCCGAATCGCCGCCGAAGCCGCTCCCCCGCGCCCAACGACGCCGGGTCGGCCTCGGCCATCGCCGCGGCCAGCGGCTGTTCTCTGACCCCGCCGAGACCAGCGGGCGCGGGTGCTGGGACCGTGGGCCAGTACGGTTCTATGCCGACGAAGGCCGAGAGCAATCGAGCTTGCTCGATTGCCGAGGCCAAGGAAGGCGTGCAGCGCGAAGCGCGATCATGCGCGCCTGCACGCTTCGCGCTTGGGCACGGCTCAACGAGCGTCAGAGCAGCTCGCGGGTGTCGATCTCGGCAACCTCGTCGCCGAGCTCCTCGAGCAACGCGTGACGCTCTTCGCGGCGGACGCGCTGCTCGATGGGGTCGGGCACCGGCGCCGCAGCCAGGAGGCGCTTGGTGTACTCCTCCTCGGGGTTGAGCAGCACCTGCTCCCGGGTCCCGCGCTCGACGATCTTGCCGTACTGCATCACGACCACCCTGTGGGCCAGCGAGTCGATGACGGCGAGGTCGTGCGAGATGAAAAGGCAGGCGAAGCCGAAGTCCTTCTGCAGCTCGGTGAACATCGCGAGCACCGAGGCCTGGACGGAGACGTCGAGGGCGGAGGTGGGCTCGTCGGCGATCAGCAGATCGGGGCTGAGCGCGAGCGCGCGGGCGATGGAGACGCGCTGGCGCTGACCGCCCGACAGCTCGTGCGGGTAGCGGTTGTAGGCCGAGCGCGGCAGCTGGACGGCGTCCAGCAACTCGTGCACGCGCGCCTGGCGAGACTTCGCGTCGCCGATCTTGTGCACGCTCATGGGTTCGGAGATCACGTCCCCGATGGGGAACCGGGGGTTCAGCGACGCGGCCGGGTCCTGGAAGATCACGCCGACCCGCTTGCGCAGCGACTTCAGCGCCGGCCCCTTCAGCGCGAGCAGGTCCTCGTCCAGCACGCGCACCTCGCCCGACTGCGAAGGGATCAGGCCGAGCAGCGCGCGCCCGATCGTCGACTTGCCCGAGCCGGACTCGCCGACCAGCCCGACGATCTCGCCGCGCCGCACGTCGAAGCTCACGTCGTCGACGGCGCGGAACGGGCTCTTGCCCGCGCGCTTGTACTCGACAACCAGGTTGCGCACGTCGAGCGCCGACGTGGCGCCCTCCGCGACCGGCTTCGGCGCCGTGCCGAACTGGCCGTGCCCCTCGCCCAGGTGCGGCACCGCGGACAGGAGCTTCTTGGTGTAGGGGTGCTGCGGATGCAGCAGCACCTCCTCGACGGTGCCCCGCTCGACGAGCCGGCGCGCCCGGTTGAGGAAGATCT
>CAYVWO010000167.1:284-6189 GCA_964455495.1 uncultured Tessaracoccus sp. | reverse complement strand
TGTTCATGGGCGACACCGGGGCCATGCTGCTCGGCCTCCTGATGGCGCTCAGCGCGATCTCCTACACGGGCCAGTTCGACTCCGGGGTGATCACGGCCGGCAGCGACGTCATCCCCGCGATGCTCCCGATCATGCTCCCGGTGGCGGCCCTCGCGCTGCCGCTGCTCGACCTCGGGCTCGCCTGGGTCCGCCGGGCGTCGCGCGGACAGCACCCGTTCTCCGCCGACAAGCAGCACCTGCACCACCGGCTGCTCGAGCGCGGGCACTCACACCGCGGGGCCGTGCTCCTGATGTACGCGTGGACGGCCGCCGTCTCGTTCGGGCTGGTCGCGATCGCCCTGACGCACCGGATCATGGTGGCCGCGCTGGTGCTGGTGGCCGTCGTCCTGCTGGTGTTCGTGACGCGCCGCCCCATCCGGCCCCGGCTCGCCGAAGCCCATGGCTGAGCGCGTGGTGACCGCGGCCACCCGCCGCGCGCGGCAGATGATGCTCGGCGGCATGGTGTTCGGGCACGCCGTCGGCCTGGGAGTGATCGGCCTGGCGCTGGCGCTCGGCGGACCCGGCGCCGCCCTCACGGCAGCGCTCGGGTTTGCCGCCGTGGTCGTCTTCTACACCGTCGGGCAGGCGCTCGAGGTGGTCGCGTCAGAGATGCCGACGGCGCACGGCCTGATCCTGGTGCTCGCCAGCTACGCGGTCCGGGTGATCGGGATCGCCGGCGGCCTGTGGTTCCTGCTCGGCCTCCCGCAGCTCGCCCCGCACGTCTCGCGTCCCTGGCTCGCGGCGAGCGTGGCCGCCACCGTCGTCGCCTGGGTGACCGGGGTCGTGCTCGTCGCGGCGCGCCAACGGGTGCCCGTGTACGACTCCGACTATCAGCCCCCGGTCGGTCAAGATGACGACTGATGTGATACCCGTCGGCCTTTTACGCTAGGCTCACTCAAGACATGGGCACCACACCTCAGCGAACAGGCGAACCAGAGCGTTCTGGGCCGTCGGGCAGCGAGGACGGCATGGTCGTGCTCAGCTACATCCTCGCGGGAATCATCTTCTACGGGGGACTGGGCTGGGCCGGTGACCATTTCCTGAAAACCTCGTGGCTGCTGCCGCTTGGCCTCATTCTGGGGCTGGCAAGCAGCATCTACCTGATCATCAAGCGATACGGGAGCGGTACGTGACCCTTGCACTACTTCCGATGGAATCCGGTGGCGGCTACACGCCGCCCGGCGTGCACGACTTCCTCTTCGACTCCGTGGCGCCCGGCTACCTGCCGGATTGGGTGAACAAGCCGTTCCTCCAGGCGGTCATCGGGGCGCTGCTGGTCATCGTCCTGTGGTGGCTCGCCGCGCGCAGCCTCAAGGTGAAGCCGACGAAGAGCCAGTTCCTGGCCGAGTACGTCTACGAGTTCGTGCGCAACGGCATCGCCCGCGACATCCTGCACCACGACTTCCGCAAGTTCCTGCCGTTCCTGCTTGCGCTGTTCTCCTTCATCCTGGTGAACAACTGGTTCGGCGAGTTCTTCCTCTTCATGTACCCGACCTTCTCGAACGTCGGCTACGCCTACGGCCTCGCGATTCTCGCCTGGTGCGCCTACGTGGGGGCAGGCTTCAAGAAGTGGGGCTTCGGCTTCCTGAAGAAGTCGCTGATCCCCGAGGGCGTTCCCGGTTACCTGCTGCCGCTCGTGATGCCGTTGGAGTTCCTCGCGACGTTCATCACCCGCCCGGTAACGCTGGCGCTTCGTCTCTTCGCCAACCTGTTCGCCGGCCACCTCGTGGTGCTGGTGTTTGTGGTGGGCGGCGGGTTCCTCCTGACCTACGCCGACAACACGTTCTACAACGTGGCCGGCGGCGTCTCGCTGCTGTTCAGCATCGTCATCCTGCTGCTCGAGCTGTTCATCGGCGCCCTCCAGGCCTACATCTTCACCGTCCTGACCGCCCAGTACGTGTCGACCTCGATCGCCGAGGCGCACTGACCAACCCGACTTCCGGCTCGCCCGAGCCGAGAAGCCATCCGAAAGGAAAAAGATGCTGTCCCTCCTCGAAATCTCGATT
The DNA here is from genome assembly GCA_964455495.1 of uncultured Tessaracoccus sp. Classification (GTDB taxonomy): domain Bacteria; phylum Actinomycetota; class Actinomycetes; order Propionibacteriales; family Propionibacteriaceae; genus Arachnia. Next base: position 4,144 of record CAYVWO010000167.1, on the reverse strand, counting down.
TCCGGCAACCTGAACATGATCGGTTACGGCATCGCGACGATCTCCCCCGCCCTCGGCGTGGCCTGGATCTTCGCGTCGGTCATCAACGGCACCGCCCGTCAGCCCGAGGCCCGCGGCGCGATGATGAGCACCGCCTTCATCGGCTTCGCCGTTGTTGAGGCGCTTGCCATCATCGCCATCGCCCTCGCATTCGTCCTCTGAGCGGCGTCATGGTCCCCACTCTTGGGGTGCTGCAAGAGATCAATCTCGGGCCTCTTGCGCCCCACCACCCGATCGAGATCGTCGTCGGCATCGTGCTGGCGCTCGTGATCACCCTGATCATGTGGAAGGCGATCGTCCCCGCGTTCGAGAAGATGTACGCGGAGCGGGCCGACAAGATCGAGGGCGGTATGCAGCGCGCGGCCGCGGCCGAGGCGCGAGCCGAGGCGGCGCTCGCCGACTACACCCACCAGTTGACCGCGGCGCGCGACGAAGCTGCGCGCATCCGCGAGGACGCAAAGAACCAGTCCGCCACGATCCTGGCCGAGGCCAGGGACAAGGCGGTCAAGGAGTCCTCCCGGATCCTCGACGCCGGGCGCGCCCAGCTCGAGGCCGAGCGCTCCCAGTTGCTCGTGGAGCTGCGCGGAGAGGTCGGCGGCCTCGCCACGGACCTCGCGGGCAAGATCGTCGGCGAGTCGCTCACCGACGACGAGCGCGCCCAGCGCACCATCGACCGGTTCCTCGCCGAGCTCGAGACGGCAGGTCAGGCCCGATGACGGCCCGCGACGCTGCCATCGCAAAGCTCGACGGCGTCGTCGACGGCATCGCCACCGATGCCGACACGGCCGCCGAGCTGTTCGCCGTCGTCGATGTGCTCGACGGTCAGCCGATGCTGCGTCGATCGCTCTCAGACCCGTCGGCCTCCGACGAGTCGCGGGCCGAGCTGGTCAACCGCCTGCTCGCCGGGAAGGTGTCCCCAGCCACGCTCGCCGTGCTGGAGGGCGTCGTCAAGGCCCCCCACCGCAGCGGCAACGCGCTGGTCGCGGCGCTGGACCGGCAGGGGGTGCGCCTGGCGCTGCGTCAGGCCCGGGAGTCCGGGCAGCTGGACGCGGTGGTCGCAGAGTTGTTCCAGGTGTCGTCGCTCGTCGGCGGCAACGCGGAGCTAGAGGCGACCCTTCGCAACCCCGCCTACCCGGTGGAGGCCAAGCGCGGCCTCGTGGCCAAGCTGATCGCGGGGAGGGTCTCGCCGACCACCGCCGCGTTGGCCAACCGCGCCGTCAACGCGCGCCGCCGGACCTTCGGGCTCACCGTGCAGGGCTACCTGGACATGGCGGCGAAGCTCGCCGGCCAGCGGATCGCCAGGGTGACCGTCGCCCGCGAGTTGGACGAGGCTCGGGTCGCCCGGCTCACGTCCGCCCTCGAGGCCCAGGTCGGCTCGCCGGTGACCGTGCAGGTCACCGTCGACCCCGCCGTACTGGGTGGCGTGAATGTCTCCCTCGGCGACGATGTGTACGAATCAACCGTTGCTGCCCGGCTCGAAGACGCCCGCCGGCAACTCATCAACCTGTGAGAATCAGAAAGTAGGACGCAATGGCTGAACTCACCATCAGCCCGGACGAGATCCGCAGCGCTCTCGACGACTTCGTCAAGAGCTACGAGCCGTCGGGGGCCTCGCGCACCGAGGTCGGCACCGTCGTCAGCTCCGGCGACGGCATCGCCCGAGTCGAGGGACTTCCCTCGGCGATGGCGAACGAGCTGCTGCGATTCGAGAACGGCACGCTGGGCATCGCCCTGAACCTGGACGAGCGTGAGATCGGCGTCGTCGTCCTCGGCGAATCCGAGGGCATCGATGAGGGCTCCATCGTGCACGGCACAGGAGACGTCCTGTCGGTCCCGGTCGGCGACGGCTACCTCGGCCGCGTCGTCGACGCGATGGGCAACCCGATCGACGGCCTCGGCGAGATCAGCGGCATCGAGGGACGCCGCGCGCTCGAGCTGCAGGCCGCCGGCGTCATGGACCGCCAGGAGGTCCGGGAGCCGCTGCAGACCGGCCTCAAGGCCATCGACGCGATGATCCCGATCGGCCGCGGCCAGCGCGAGCTGATCATCGGCGACCGCAAGACCGGCAAGACCGCCATCGCGATCGACACGATCATCAACCAGAAGTCGAACTGGGAGTCGGGCGACCCCACCAAGCAGGTCCGCTGCATCTACGTCGCCATCGGCCAGAAGGGCTCCACCATCGCGGAGGTGCGCGGCACCCTCGAGGCGGCCGGCGCGTTGGAGTACACGACGATCGTGCACGCCCCGGCGTCCGACCCGGCGGGCTTCAAGTACATCGCGCCCTACTCGGGGTCGGCGATCGGCCAGCACTGGATGTACCAGGGCAAGCACGTCCTGATCGTGTTCGACGACCTGACCAAGCAGGCCGAGGCCTACCGCGCCATGTCGCTGCTGCTGCGTCGTCCCCCGGGCCGCGAGGCGTACCCCGGTGACGTCTTCTACCTCCACTCCCGCCTGCTGGAGCGCTGCGCGAAGCTCTCCAAGGAGCTGGGCGGCGGCTCCATGACCGGCCTGCCGATCATCGAGACCAAGGCCAACGACGTGTCGGCCTACATCCCGACCAACGTGATCTCCATCACCGACGGCCAGATCTTCCTCCAGTCGGACCTCTTCAACGCGAACCAGCGCCCGGCCGTCGACGTCGGCGTCTCGGTGTCGCGTGTCGGCGGCGCCGCGCAGGTCAAGGCGATGAAGCAGGTTGCAGGCTCGCTGAAGCTCAGCCTCGCGCAGTTCCGCGACATGCAGGCCTTCGCGATGTTCGCCTCCGACCTCGACGCGGCCACCCGCCGTCAGCTCGACCGGGGCGCCCGCCTCACCGAGCTGCTGCGCCAGGGCCAGTACGCGCCCTACCCGGTCGAGAACCAGGTGATCAGCGTGTGGTGTGGCCTGGAGGGCCACTTCGACGAGGTCCCGGTCATCGACGTGCTGCGTTTCGAGCAGGAGTTCCTCGACTACCTCGGCCACAACAGCGACGTGCTGCGCGGCATCGCCTCCGACTTCCAGTTCGGCGACGACCGCAAGGAGGCCACCATCAAGGCGCTGGCCGACTTCAAGCAGCTCTTCCGCACGTCGGAGGGCAAGTCGCTTGTCGGCCGCGAGGAGCACAAGCCGCTCGGTGACGAGGAGATCGGCCAGGAGACGATCGTCCGCCAGAAGCGGGGTTAAGTCAGATGGCAAGCAGTCTGCGCGAGCTTCGACAGCGTCGAAAGTCGGTTTCGACGACGAAGAAGATCACCCGCGCCATGGAGCTGATCGCCGCGTCGCGCATCGTGAAGGCGCAACAGGCCGCACGGGCGGCCATGCCCTACACCAACGAGCTCGACCACGCGATGGCCGCCCTGGCCTTCTCGAACGACGAGATCCAACATCCGCTGATCACGGCGGTCGAGAACCCGAAGCGCTCCGCGTTGCTGTTGATCACCAGCGACCGGGGCTTGGCGGGGGCATACTCGACCAACGCGATCAAGGCCGCGGAGCAGCTTCGGGCGAAGCTGCTCGCCGAGGGCCAGGAGGTCGACCTCTACGTCTCGGGCCAGAAGGGCGTCGGCTATTACGACTTCCGTAACGTCCCGGTCAAGCAGACCTGGACGGGCTTCTCGGACGCGCCCACCTACGAGCGTGCCCGCGAGATCGCCGAGGCGATCACCGCCAGCTTCCTGACCGACACGGCCGAGGGTGGGGTGGACCAGGTGCACACCGTGGGCACCCGGTTCGTCTCCATGGTCACGCAGCTTCCGCTGCCGCGTCGGTTGCTGCCGGTCGAGATCGTTGACGCCGACGACACGCCGATGTCCGCTTCGGAGGCGCCGGTCGGCGAT
>CAYVWO010000167.1:0-274 GCA_964455495.1 uncultured Tessaracoccus sp. | reverse complement strand
CGGCGATACCGCACCGATCTACACCTACGAGCCCGACCCGAAGACGGTCCTGGACGAGTTGTTCCCGATGTTCGTGGCCAACCGCATCTTCTTCGCGATGCAGATGTCGGCGGCGTCCGAGCTGGCCAGCCGCCAGCGGGCGATGAAGTCGGCCACGGACAACGCCCAGACCCTGATCGAGCAGCTGACTCGCGAGGCCAACCAGGCGCGCCAGGCCGAGATCACCCAGGAAATCACTGAAATCGTCGGCGGCGCCTCGGCGCTCGCCGAATCA
>CAYVWO010000166.1:0-6191 GCA_964455495.1 uncultured Tessaracoccus sp. | reverse complement strand
GTGCGCCGATCACCACCGGACCGCTCACCCTGATCGTTAATCATGCTCCCTTCGAGCCGGACGGCACCGGAACCTACTACGACATGTCCACAGTCCTGACCGGCGGTGAGACGGTGTTCGGGAAGACCCCGCGGGTGGCGCCCGAGTCTGCGCTCATCCGCAGGCTCCTCACCGGACTGGTCGATCCGCGCCTCTTGACCCCTCAGAACTGGAGCGGCGTGCTCTCCCCCGTCGCGGTCTGCCCAAGGGGCGCAGAACCCGGCCGCCCCTTCGTGATGGGGCGACACTCCCGCGACCATCTCCCCAAGTGGCCCACGTCCGATGTCCTCACGACGGTCTACCCCGTCGACGGTACCCGCGACGTGCGCATACTGGGCGGCGCGGAGTTCGCGGCTCAACGCTTGGGCCGTCCGGTCGACGACGCGTGGACCGTATACCCCTACGGCTCCCGACCCGTCGCGGACTTTCTCGGCGAGTTGGACTTTTGGGTCTACTTCCACGGCCCCGAGTTGCACGAGTCCTTCGGGATGGCGGCCCTGGAAGCCATGTCGGCCGGGCTGGTCACCGTGTTGCCGCGGTACATGGAGGAGACCTTCGGTGAGGGTGCCCTCTACGCCGATGAGGCCGACGTCACCCCGTTACTGGAGGCGGTGTGGGCCGATCCGAGCCGATACGCCGCGCAGAGCGCCTCGGCGATCCGGACGGTGCGCGAACGCTTCGGAGCAGAGAGCCTGCTGCGGCGCGTCGAGGCCTCGTTGGGCTAGCACCCTCAGAATCGCGCGTTCACGTCACGCATCATGTCGAGGATGGACACCAGGAGCTCCTCGCCGTCAGGGCGTCGACGGAGCCAGTAGATTCGGGAATGCTGCTCGATTACCGGCGGCAGCTCCATGTAGTCGCCCCCGTACAGACCGGTGAGATAATCCCTCACCTTGCTGGGGGCGGCGAACAGGCGCTCGCCAAAGGGGAGCGTCGACGCGGGAAAAAGCTGCGCCACCGGAACGGCTCGGGCGTACTTCACGCTATCCAGGCCGGGGACAAGGAAGGGGGCCTCGCCCGGGACGGTGCCGAACGGAGCGGAGCGCTCCTCGAGAACGCAGCCTCCGACTCGGACATGCCACCGCCAACTAGGCACACATTCCTGTTGAGGGTCGTGAAGCCATCCACCGCACCGGAACCGAGCAGCCCCCTCCTATACGCGCCCACCGCGCGGCGATGGGCCTTGGCGTCGAAGCGCGCGGCCCCCTCCTCGGAGAGGTAGTCGTAAGGGAAGACGTCGACCATGCCGGGCTTCGAACTCGCGTTGCCGCACTTGATCTGAGGATGCCCGGAAAGGAGGTGGGTGCCCTCGGCGTCGCAGCGCAGCCGCGTCGGGACGACCGAGTCCTGCAGCCCGAGGCGCTCGATCTCGGCGTCGAGCGCGACGAGGAAGCGACGGTAGTCCGGGCGCGCCATGGCGATGTCGATGTCGTCGTCCCACGGGATGAATCCGTTGTGCCGGACCGGGCCGAGCAGCGACCCGCAGTCGAGCCAGTAGGCGATGCCGTGCCGCTCGCACACCTGATGGACGAACCACAGGAGCTCCAAGCAGAGGTCCTGCAGCAGCCTCAACGCACCGACCGGCCGCATCTCCTCCGAGAGCATCAGCCGCGAAAGAAGGGCATGGTGCGACTCGATGATCTCCCGCTGCTCGCCCACCTGGGCGTGCAGCACCTTCACCTGTTCTGTGAGCTCCGCGACCGTCTCGTCGCGCTCCCGGGCCCACGGCCCGAGCGCGCGCGAGGCGATCCGCTCCGCGAGCCGCGTTCCTCCCCCAGTCGGCTTCTTACCCATCCGGATCAGCCCCTCCGGAGCACGCGCTTGGCGAGCCGCTTGGCCCGGCGCACCAGCGTCGGGGGCGACGCCGCGGCCTCGGCGTTGGCGAGCAGCCTCGCGGACCGCCGCTTGGACCTCTCGTCGACCCGGCCGCGCTTGAGTAATAGATACAGCGCCGCGGCATCCGCGTCGCCGTCCACCCCGGCGAGTCCCGCCACGACGTCTTCGGGGAGGCGAGACGCGTTCCGCCGGGCCGCAGAGTAGATCGACTGCGCGACGCTGGCGACCTGTTGCGTCACCTCGGCGTCGCCGAAGCTCCGGCCGCGAAGAAGGCGCACCATCTCGACCCAGGTGATGAAGTAGCCGCGCACCGCGGCGGCCCTGCTGCCCGCCGAGACGATCGACCCCGGGCGCACGCGGCGCCCGTAGAGCGCGATCCGCGAATGGCCCGCCCGCGGCGCGTCCAGCAGCAGGGAAAACGTGTAGAGGTTGTCCTCGTGGGCGATGCCCGGGAAGAAGCGCAGCCCGGTGCCGAGCAGGTGGCTGCGCCGCGCGAGGAAGAGGCACGCGCTGGCGCGGTACTCCTTCGCGGCGTTCATCGCCGCCAGGAGGCCCGGGCCGTCGTAGTCCCCCTCGTAGGCCTGCCGCTCGTAGTAGGTGCGGTACTGCTCCCACAGCTCGTCGTCGACATCCGGCTCGCGCACGCTGGTGGCGTCGAAGAGGAGCACGTCGAGGGACCGGGAGTCCGCCGCGCGGACGAGCTCGGCCAGGCCGCCGTCGCCCTGCCAGTAGTCGTCGCTGTCGAGGAAGACGACGTAGCGGCCCGTCGCCGCCTCGAGGCCGGCGTTGCGCGCCCGCGACAGCCCCTGGTTCGCCTGGTGCAGCACCCGGATCCGGGGATCCCGCGCCGCGTACTGGTCGAGGACCTCGCCGCTGCCGTCCTGAGACCCGTCGTCGACGCAGATGATCTCGACGCTGCAGCCGGCCTGGCGCTGGGCGCTCTCGACGCACTCCGCCAGGAAGACCAACGTGTTGTAGACGGGGATGATGACGGAGACGTCGGGCCCACCCGCATCCTCCGCCTCAGCACCGCGCGTCTGCGCGGGGGGCGGGACGGGCGCCGACGTCGGCCTCTCGATGGGCATGGTCATCAAGGACCTGAGGCTCTCCCTGGCCTCGAGCCCCGCCCGCTCGGCTCCCTCCTCGGCCTCCCGGAACTGCAGGAACAGGTACTCGGCGGGCGTCTGCCGCATCACCCTCTCGATCCACTCCTTGTGGTCCTCGCGAAGGATGTAGCCGTCGGGGCGGTCCAGTATCCCCAGCCGCTCGAGCAGTCCGCCGCGCAGCGCGTCGTACAGCTGCAGGAACGACGACGGGGCGGTCTGCCGCTTCAGGTTCCCGATGCACATGTTCAGCGCCAGGTTGGTCAGGGCCTGCTCGCCCCAGCCCCAGGCCTTCTTCTCCTGCAGCGTCGCGCGCATCGCCTCCAGCGCCTGGACGAACTCCAGCGGGTCCTGATGCACGGTCGCCTGGAGGCTGGCGCTGTTCGCGACCCGATAGTTCACCAGGTGCCGGTCGAGGTAGGTGATCCTCTTCGCGAGCGCCAGCGACATGTAGGTGAAGTAGGCGTCGTTGGTCCGCCGCAGCTCCTGGAACTCCAGGCCCTGCCGCCGGACGAAGTCAGCGCGGAAGAGCTTGTTCCACGCGGCCGGGTTGAACGCGGTGAAGAGGCCGGCGCCGGCGTCGCTGCCCGCGAACGGCCGACGGCGCGGGAGCTCGTCCACCTTCAGCATCCACTCCGCCTGGGTCACCTCGCGCGTCACGTCGTTGTAGACGAAGAACTTGGCTGCGACGACGTCCGCATCGTCGGCAACGGCCCTCCCGTGCAGCTCCTCCAGCATGGAGGGCAGGAAGAAGTCGTCGGCGTCGAGGAAGGCGAGGTAGTCGCCCCTCGCCTCGGCCATGCCCAGGTTCCGGGCGGCTCCGGCCGTCCCGCGCCCAGGCCCGGTCAGGATCCGCGCGCGCGGCTCCCCAGCGACGAACTCCTCGAGGATCGCTGGGGTCGAGTCGGTCGACCCGTCATCGACCAGAAGCAGCTCGAAGTCGGTGAGGCTCTGACTCTTGATGCTCGCAAGGCACTCGCGCAGATGGCGTTCTGCGTTGTACACCGGAACGATCACGGACACCAAAGGCACAGCGGCTCTCTTTCGCTTGCGGTCACTAGCTTCACGGCAGGCGGGTCGCGACCGCCCCTGCGTGGGTCTTGCCGTGCGAGTCTAACGCCGGAGCCCCACGAACCCGAGCGCCGCGCGGCCTGCCTGTATCTTCGACGTAGTAAGGAAAGCCCGGACACCAGGAGGGTGCGTTGACGCGAGTCATCACATACGGGACGTTCGACCTGTTCCACGAGGGACATCGCCGGCTCCTCGAGCGCGCGAAGGCGTGTGGCGACCACCTGACCGTGGGGGTCACCACCGAGAGCTACGACGACACCCGCGGCAAGCTCAACGTCCACGACTCACTGGTGGAGCGGATCCGCAAGGTCACCGAGTCCGGGCTCGCCGACGAGGTCATCGTCGAGGAGTACGAGGGCCAGAAGATCCAGGACATCCAACGCTACGACATCGACGTCTTCGTCATCGGCTCCGACTGGGAGGGCAAGTTCGACTACCTCCGCGACTACTGCGAGGTGGTCTACCTCGACCGCACCAAGGGCGTGTCAAGCACCAAGCTCCGCGAGGCCGACGGCGTCATCCGACTCGGCGTCGTCGGCGCGGGGCGCATCGCCCGGCGCCTCATCCGGGAGTCCCCATACGTGTCCGGGGTGGACGTGGAGACCGTCTGGACCCGCGACCCGGAGAGGTGCCGCGCCTTCGCCGACGCCCACGGCCTCCCGGAGGGCCCGAGCGCCTCGTTCGAGGAGCTGCTCTCCCGCGTCGACGCCGTCCACATCGCCAGCCCCCACGAGACCCACGTCCCCTACGCCCGGCAGGCCCTCGAGGCCGGGGTCCACGTGCTCTGCGAGAAGCCGATGGCGCTCCGAGCCGACGAGATCACCGACCTCTATGACCTCGCGAACGCCAAGGGGCTCGTCCTACTCGAGGCCCTGAAGACGGCCTTCGCGCCAGGCTTCCAGCGCATGGTGGCCATCGCCCGCGGCGGGACCATCGGCAGCATCCGCTCCGTCGACGCCACCTTCACCAAGCTCATCCGGACCGGGCGCGAGGTCGACTCGCCCGTGGGCGGCGCCATCACCGAGCTGGCCTCCTACCCGCTGCTGGCCATCACCAAGCTGCTGGGCAACGACCCCACGGAGGTGATCTGCCGCAGCTTCACGCCCGAGGGCAGCATCGTCGAGCAGTTCGCGCGGATCGACCTCCAGTACCCCCACGCCATTGCCACCGCGAAGGTGGGCATCGGCGTCAAGGCCGAGGGCAACCTCGTCGTCGCCGGCACCCGCGGCTACCTCTACGTGCCCTCTCCCTGGTGGCTCACCGAGTACTTCGAGACCCGCTTCGAGGACCCCCGCGAGAACCGCAAGTACTACTACAAGTACGACGGCGACGGCCTGCGCTACGAGCTGGCGGAGTTCGTCGGCATGATCCGCGCGGGCGCGCGGGAGTCCTTCAAGCTCCCCCACCAGGAGTCGCTGGCGATCGCCCGCCTGATCGAAGAGTCCCGGGCCCACCCGCGCCTCTTCGGCGTCGGACCGGAGGCGGACTGACCGTGGCCCGCTCCTTCCTCAAGAGGGTCCTGAAGCAGGCCAAACCGCAGCCCGCGGCGCCGCCTGTCGAGGAGCCGCCGGCGGAACCGGTCACCCGTGAAACGACGCTCCTCCCCGTCGAGATTCTCGCCGACAACCTCCGCACGGTCACCGCGGCGCTCGCCGCCGAGGGGGTCGCGTCCTGGCTGGTGTCCGACGAGACGGCCATCCGCGGCGTCGTCGGCATCATGGCGGACGATCGCGCCGGGCTCGCCCGGGCCCTCGCGCGGCTCGCCGAAGACGGCTACTGGGTGCGGCTGCCCAACAAGGTCCGTCCAGAGGCCGAGCTCGCCACCTTCGACCTCGCCGAGCTCGTCACCCTGAGCCCCGTCCTCGTGCTCTTCACGCGGTACACGCTGCCCGGCGGCTCTGTCCTGATCCGCGGCGACTACAGCTGCGAGGTCGAGCTCTGGGAGCGGGAGGAGCGAGGCGGCGTCGGCTACGTCGTCGCGCCCCGCGAGAACCGCGCGGCGAAGCGGCTCTCGGCCGACGCCTTCGAGCTCGTGCCCACCACCTGGCACGGCGTGGCCGCCGTCACCCCCAGGCCCTTCCTCGACAGGATGGTCGACGACGTGACGTTCCCCATCGACGTCGTCTACACCTGGGTCGACGG
>CAYVWO010000165.1:4241-6278 GCA_964455495.1 uncultured Tessaracoccus sp. | reverse complement strand
CGAGGTCCGCGAACAGCTCGATCAGCGCCACCTCGCCGGTCAGCACGTCGGCGCCTGCCGCCTGCGCCTCGGCGCGCGCCGCGAGGTAGGCCGCGAGCGTCTTGGCCTCGGGGTCGACGTCGTAGCCCATGAGGATGGCGGAGAGGTCGTCGCGGAGCCGGTCCGCGCGCGCGGCCGGGTCGGGATCGGCCTGGGCCACGGGCACCTCGACGGTGGACTCGATGGCCTCGCCCGCGTCCTCGCCGTCGCCCAGCGGCTCGAGGCGCACGAGCGGCGCCATGGTCTCGACCTGCGAGCCCGTCATCACGTGAAGCTCCCTCACGCGCGCCGCGAACGGGGCGGGGATGACGGTCTCCATCTTCATGGACTCGAGCACGACCACCGGCGCGCCGGCCTCGACCTCGTCGCCCACGGTGACCGGGGTGGCGACCACGAGCGCGGGCGCGGGGGAGCGCAACACGCCGCCCTCGTCGCGCGAGACGCGGTGCATCACGCCGTCGACCTCGATCAGGTGCACCGGCCCGTGGGTCGCGCTGACGACGCGGTGCAGCTCGCCGCCCACGACGATGCGGCTGTGCACGTCGTCGAGGCGGGTGACGACGGCGTCGGTGGTCTGGCCGTCGACGACGACGCGGTACCGGCCAGGCGCCGTCGCAAACGGGACGACGGTGTGCACGACGCCGCGCAGCTTCAGCTCCAGCGCGGCGCCGGGCTTGTGCTGGGTCTGCGGACGGCCGCCGTGGGCGGTGGTGAGCAGCCGCTCGGTCTCGATGGCGGCGTTCTCCTCGTACGCCTCGACGGCCGCGACGACCAGCGCGACGCCCGCGTGCTCGTCGGCGACGAGGCCGCCGTCGGCGCGCACGCGGTCGATCCAGCCCGTGTCGGCCCACTCCACCGCCGCCGCGCGGCGCGCCGCCTCGGGGGCCGGCCCGACCACCTCGGGCTGCTGCAGCAGCTCCAGCACGAAGCTCTTGTTCGTGGCGCCGCCGTCGATCACGACGGTGGTCTCGCGCATGGCGCGGCGCAGGCGGCCGAGGGCCTCGGCGCGGGTGCGGCCGTAGGCGATGATCTTGGCGATCATCGAGTCGAAGTCGGCGGGGATGGTGTCGCCCTCGGCGACGCCGGTGTCGACGCGGATGCCCGGGCCCGCCGGGAGGTCGAGGCGGGTGATCCGGCCGGGGGCCGGCGCGAAGTCGCGGTCCGGGTCCTCGGCGTTCAGGCGGGCCTCGACGGCGTGGCCGAACTCGACCGGGCGCTCGCCGAGCCTGCCGCCCGCGGCGACCCGGATCTGCGCCTTGACGAGGTCGAACTCGTTGGTGACCTCGGTGATCGGGTGCTCGACCTGGAGGCGGGTGTTGACCTCGAGGAACGCGAACATCCGGTCGCCGGGGTGGTAGAGGAACTCGACCGTGCCAGCGCCCGTGTAGCCGACGGCCAGCGCGAGGCGCTCGGCGGAGGCCTTGACGTCGGCCACCTGCTCAGGGGACAGCAGCGGGGAGGCCGACTCCTCGATGATCTTCTGGTTGCGGCGCTGCACCGTGCAGTCGCGGACGCCGAGCGCCCAGGCGGTCTCGCCGTCGGAGATGAGCTGCACCTCGACGTGGCGGGCGCCGGTGACGAGGCTCTCCAGGAAGACGACGCCGCTGCCGAACGCGCGCTCGGCCTCGTCGCGGGTGCGCTGGTAGGCGTCGGTGAGGTCGTCGGCGGAGTCGACGCGGCGGATTCCGCGCCCGCCGCCGCCGGCGGTCGCCTTGAGCATCAGGCGGGATCCGTTCATCCGCCCGACATCCACGGCCTCCCGGACGCCCGCCTCGCCGTAGAGCGTGGTCAGCAGGTGGGTCTTGAGTTTGCCCACGCCGTGTTCCGCCGAAACGGTTCCGCCCCAGGCCACGCAGGTCGCCGCCCATGCGCCAACCAACTGCTTGGCCCGCGCGTGTTGCGCGGCATCATGCGGCAGGATGTTGACGTGCACGTGGTTGTCGCCGATGTGACCGAAGATGACGCCGTCGAGCCGGGTCCGCGCGAGGCCGTCGCGGT
>CAYVWO010000165.1:2220-4231 GCA_964455495.1 uncultured Tessaracoccus sp. | reverse complement strand
GGGGTAGCCGACCCGGTCCGCGGCCGCGAGGGCCTCCTCAAGGGTGTCGACGCCGCCGCCGGACCACGGCGCCACGGGCACGCCGACCTCCTCGGCGATCAGCTTGGAGCCGATCTTGTCGCCCAGCTTGCGCATGGCGTCGCCCGAGGGGCCGATGAAGGCGATGCCGAGCGACTCGACGAGGTCCGCGAAGGCCGCGTCCTCGGCGACGAAGCCCCAGCCGACCCACACGGCGTCGGCCTTGGCCTCCTGCAGCACGCGGGCCAGGAGCTGGTGGTTCAGGTAGGGGCGCTCGGAGGCCGGGCCGATCGGGTAGGCCTCGTCGGCCTCCCGGGCGAACATCGCCGAGCGCTCGCCGTCGGTGAACAGCGCGATCGTCGTGATCTGTGGCCCGCGCGGGTTCTCCGCGTTCAGGTCCCGCACCGCGTGGATGAGCCGCATGGCGGCCTCGCCTCTGTTGACGATGGCGATGCGCTGGAACATCAGGCCTCCTGAGAGCACGACAAACGGCCCCAGGTTGGAGCCACCCGCCAACAATGGCGCATCGGCGCCCGACGCGGGCGCAGGTCCGTGCCCAATGTCGCGGAAAGTTGTTTGTGGGGGTCCGACAAACCGCCGCCGGCCCTTACTGAGACCGGATCGCGTCGAGCGGGCTCAAGCGGACGGCGCGCTGGGCGGGGGCCAGGCCCGCCAGCGTGCCGATCGCCGTCGAGAACGCGATGGCGCCCAGCATCAGCCACGCGGGAATGATGGAGACCTTCATGCCCTCGCCCATCATCATCCCGGCGAGGAACATGTTCATCAGCGCGGAGACGCCGATGCTGAGCGCCAGGCCGACCAGGCCGCCGAAGAGGCCGATCAGGGCGGACTCGAAGATGAACATTCCCCGGATGTCGCGCAGCGAGGCCCCAAGCACCTTCATGACGCCGATCTCGCGCGTGCGCTCGAACACGCTCATCATCATGGTGTTCGCGATGCCGATGGCCGCGACGAGCAGCGATATGAAGCCGATCCCGCCGAAGATGGCCTGGATCATCAGCGCCTGCCGCTGGCTCTCGCGGATCCACTCGATCTCCGCCCACGCGCTGTATCCGGAGTCGCGCAGGGTCGTCATCAACGCCTCGGCGTCGTCCGGGGAGGCGGTGAACAGGCGGATCTCGGTGTAGACGAACTCGCCGCGGATGGGGCGGCCGTCGGGCGTCGTCGGCTGATTCGGCAGCGGCTTCCCGGGCGTCTGCTTCTGGAGGAACTTGATGGTCGAGTCCAGGTCGGCGAACAACGCCTGGGAGTACTGGCTCCACGCCTGGTCGTCCTCGCTGGCGACCTCCCCGGAGATCGGGAGGAGGAAGCGCTTCGGCGCGGGCGCTTCGCCCCCATCGCCGCCGCCCCCGGGCATCTCGACCCACCCGGCCTGTACCGTCGCGAACAAGGTGTCGCGCTGCAGGTCGAGCTCCATGGGGGCCTGCGCGGCCTCGTCCCAGAACCCGCGGCGCACCTGATCTCCGGCGACGACGGCGAAGGGCCCGTTCTCCGTCGGCAGCTCGCCCCACGCCAGATCCAGCCCGAGCTGCTCCAGCGCCTCGTGCGGCATGGCGGTGATCTGGCCCCAGGTGCCGGCGCCGCGGAACTCCACGCTGAGGTCGACGAGGTAGATCGGCGCCACCGACTGGATCTCGGGGTAGGCGGTCTGCAGGTGGGTCACGAGGCGGTCCGACAGCTTGTCGGGGATGCCCTGCTGCGCCGCATCCGGCGGCGGGCCGCCCACGCTGACCGTCCGCAGCGTCCAGTTCGACTCCATGTTGCCCATGAACGCCTGCGACATGCCGATGCCAAGCGACACCATCACGATCACGGCGGTGGTGCCGATCATGACGCCCAGCACCGTCAGTGTTGTGCGGAACGCACGCTGTCGCAGCGACGCCAGGCTTGAGGCGACCAGGTCGGAAAACCGCACGGGTCAGTCTTCGCTGATCAGCGGCTCGGCGTCCATCGAGGCGAGCAGGTCGGCGTC
>CAYVWO010000165.1:0-2120 GCA_964455495.1 uncultured Tessaracoccus sp. | reverse complement strand
TGACCAGGATCTCGACGGGGCCGGCGGCCTCCGCCTCTGCGGTCACCATCATGTCGACGGCGCCGCTTGCGCCCGGCTCGATGGTGCCGACGAACACCTCGGGCGCGGTGATCGGCTGGCCCTCGGGGATGGTGGCCTTCGCGTTGAACAGCTTCGAGCGGCCCTGGTTCTGGATGTTGAACGTCAGCGATCCCTGCTGGCCGAGCATCAGCATCTCGGGCATCAGCTGCGGGGTTGACGCCGAGGCGCGCAGCTCCTGCGTGACCTCGATGGCCACGTTCTCGGAGCTGGTGTAGGCGTTGGCCTTGCTGTCCTCGTACTCGAGGCTGATGGTCATCGAGTAGGGCTTGGCCTCCAGCGAGGGGAGCGCGCGGAACGTCATGGTCCGGCTGGCGTAGTTGCCGGGACGGATTCCCGGGATGAACAGCGACGACGTTCCCGCCGTCGGGAGGAAAGCGGAGTCGGGAGAGGCGACGGTGACCTTCATGTTGGACACGCGCGTCTTCGTCGAGGTGTTGCGCAGCACGAAGCTCACCTCGAAGGTCTGGCCGGCCTGGATGGTGCCCGGCGAGGTGTCGAATTCCTCGACCATCACGCGGGGCACCGAGATCCCGGCGGGTCCCTCGGTTCCGCCGCCCCCGCCGTCGGCGCCTCCGCCGTCCCCGGAACCGGAACCGGTGCCGGAACCAGCGCCGCCGCCGTTCCCGGCCACGTCGGATCCCCCGCCATCGGCGTCGGCATGGGCGAGGGCGGTCGGCGCGATGGCCAGCGCCAGGACCGCGAGCACGGTCAGCGCGAGACGGAGAAGGAGGGAGACGGGCTTCATGAGGCGGCCTTCTTGTGGTGCTCGGTGTGGGAGACGTCGGAGATGCGGCCGTCGCTGATCGACACGATGGTGTCGGCGAAGGACGCGAGGTGGG
This sequence comes from uncultured Tessaracoccus sp., assembly GCA_964455495.1. Taxonomy (GTDB): domain Bacteria; phylum Actinomycetota; class Actinomycetes; order Propionibacteriales; family Propionibacteriaceae; genus Arachnia. The sequence continues at coordinate 1,200 of CAYVWO010000165.1, read as the reverse complement.
CGTCGTGGGTGACCATCACCCAGGTCTGCTTGTAGCGCGCGATCACGGTGCGGATCAGGCTCAGGGTGGCGACGGAGGTGCGAGAGTCGAGGTTGCCGGTGGGCTCGTCGGCGAACACCAGCGGCGGCTGCGACACCAGCGCCCGCGCGATGCCGACGCGCTGCTGCTGGCCGCCCGACAGCTGGGTGGGCCGGTGGTTGACGTGCTTGGCCAGCCCCATCTGGTTCAGCACGATGTGCGCCCGCCGCAGCCGCGCGGCCTTGGGGACGCCGCGGAAGCTGAGCGGCAGCGCCACGTTCTGCAGCGCGGTCAGGTGGGGCATGAGGTTGAACGACTGGAAGATGAAGCCCACGTGGTCGCGCCGGAACGTCACCAGCTGCGACTCGTTCATCGTGTGCAGCGCGCGCCCGCCGACGTAGATCTCGCCCGCCGTCGGCTTCTCCAACCCCGCCACCATGTTCAGCAGCGTCGACTTCCCCGAGCCGGAGGTGCCGACGACGGCGGTGAAGCTCCCGCGGGGGATGGACAGCGTCACGCGGTTGAGCGCGGCGAGGCGGGAGTCGCCGACGCGGTACACCTTGCTCAGGTCGCGGACCTCGAGCATGGGGGCGCCCATCGGCGGCAGGGCGAGCCCCTTCGTCGGCGCTGCGACCGGCGTCGTTGCAGTCATACCTTGACCCTTTCGGCTTCGCTCTCGCTTCGCATCCGACCCGAGTCTATGTTGTTCCGACGAAAGTACCTGGTCTGGGGTCACCGACCGTTCAGGGTTGAGCATGATTTGACGGTCAACGACTCGGAGCGCGCATTGTCTGCCAACGATGCCCTGAGCTGCTCGTCGAACCGCAAATCATGCTCAACCAGGGTGTGTCAGAGGCCCTCGCGCTTCGGGATCGACATCACCAGCGGCTTGCTCACCTCGGCGAAGAAGTCGTTGCCCTTGTCGTCGACGACGATGAACGCGGGGAAGTCCTCCACCTCGATCTTCCAGATCGCCTCCATGCCCAGCTCCTCGTACTCGACGACCTCGACGTGCTTGATGCAGTCCTGCGCCAGGCGCGCGGCGGGGCCGCCGATCGAGCCGAGGTAGAACCCGCCGTGCGCGTTGCAGGCATCCGTCACGGCCTGCGAGCGGTTGCCCTTCGCGAGCATCACCATCGAGCCGCCCGCGGCCTGGAACTGGTCGACGTAACTGTCCATCCG
>CAYVWO010000164.1:0-6360 GCA_964455495.1 uncultured Tessaracoccus sp. | reverse complement strand
CGGGGTCGACGAGCGCCTCCTGCGCTGCGGCGATGCCGGAGACCGTGAGGTCGGCGTCGACGGGGACGTTCCGCTTGATGAGGCCCAGCGCGATCGGGCCCAGCTCGTGGTGCCGGGCCGCGGAGCCGACGAACCCGACGGCCCGGCCGCCGTGCTCCAGCGCCGCGCCGGGCTCGGGCAGCTCGGAGCGGGAGCCGTCGAGGTGCAGCTGCACCAGCCTGCGCGGAGGCAGGCCGAGCGTGTGGACGCGCGACGGTCTCCTGCCCGCGGTAACAGCCCTTGTTGAGGTGCGTGCCGACCAGCCCGATCTCGTTCGGGATGGTCTTGAAGTCGGTGTCCACGAAGATGCGCGGCACCCCGGCGGCGATGCGCATGGCCTCGAACGCCCACGTCCCGGCGTTGTCCTCCAGCTCCGTGTCCGCGGGCAGGAAGGCCTCGACGCCGCCGAGGTCCGAGTCTCGGACGCGCCACGCCGGGTCGAGCGGGACGCGGTGGCCCGCCCACGCCAGGCGCAGGTCGTCGCGGCGGGCGACCTCGACCCGCATCGCGAACCGCATCCGGTCGAGGAACGCCACCAGGTCGTCGGCGTGGCCTGGTTCGGTCCACGCGAGGAAGGACTCGCCGTCGTCGACGCCGCGCATGACGTGCTCGATGTGGCCGGTCGGCGAGAGGATCAGCGCCGTGGTCGCCTCGCCGGGCGCCAGCGCCTCCATATGCTGCGTGGTGAGCGAGTGCAGCCAGCTCAGCCTGTCGGCGCCGCTGACCTCGACGATCTCGCGGTTGCGGAGGTCGACGACGCCGTCGCCGGCCTCGAGGCGGCGTGCCTCGGCGACGGGGTTGCCGAAGTGCCAGGCCAGCCCCGTGTCGGCCCCGGCCTCGACCCGGACGGGCATCAGACGCGCTTCAGCCGGGCCCACATGTGGGGGCGCAGCTCGTGCTCGGTGGTGGCGCGGTCGAGCGCGTACATCAGGTCGCCCTCCACCTTGCCGTAGAGCCGCTGGCCGGCGGAGTGCCCGACCTCGGCGGACTCGGCGCGCACGACGGCGTCGCTGAGCAGGTCGATTCGGGTCACCTGGATCTTGCCGACGAGCAGCTCGGTCCAGCCGTCGGCGTTGGTCAGCGTCACCTCGAGCGACGCGTCGGCCTGCGGCCGCCAGAAGCCCGCCTCCATGCCCAGCGGCGTGGCGGCCGCGCCGTCGGCGCCGAGCAGGAACGTCTGCGAGGCGTAGAACAGGTAGTCGCCGCCGTTGTGGCTGAACTCGATGCGCTGCTCGAACTCGAAGCCCTCGCCCTCGTGGTCCGACCCGTTGCCGGTGCCCTCCCAGCGCCCGACGAGCCAGCCGAGCGCGGTCAGCTTCGGGTTCAGGCCCTCAGGCACCTCGATGTCAATGTTCACGGTTCTCCTTCTCCCGGAGCTGGTGGCGCAGGCCCCAGAGGACGGCGGCCAGCGCCACGAGCGCAACCACGCTCGTGATCCCCGCGGCGGCGATCAGCACCCACACCAAGACGGCGTTCATGGCCCCGAGTATAGGCACCGGCCGAGTACCCGCCTCCGCGAGCGAACCCCCACAATGGGGCCATGCGCGTTGTCCTTACCCGGGTGTCGTCCGCCTCCGTGACCGTCGACGGCGAGGTGATCGCCGAGCTCCCGCGCGCGGGGTTGCTCGCGCTCGTCGGCGTCGGCCAGGACGACACGGCCGCCGACGGCGCAGCCCTGGCTCGCAAGATCTGGGGTCTTCGCATCCTCGACGGCGAGCTCAGCGCCAGCGATGTCGACGCCCCGGTGCTGGTGGTCAGCCAGTTCACGCTTTTCGCGTCCACGCGCAAGGGCCGCCGCCCCTCCTGGAGCCGCGCCGCGCCCGGGCCGGTGTCCGAGCCGCTGGTCGAGGAGTTCTGCGCGGCCCTGGAGGGCCTCGGCGCCGCCGTGTTCCGCGGCCGCTTCGGGGCCGACATGAAAGTGTCCTCGGTCAACGACGGCCCGATCACGATCACGATCGACACCGCCGATTGGGAGTGACCTCCGTTCACCCGGAGTCTTGACGCGCAACCGCCCCAAACCTGCCCGATCGGGCACGCAAGGGCCAGTTGCGCATCGGTCGGCACGTAGCCGGGGTCAGGCCGGGGAGAGGAACTCCAAGGAGCTGATCGACACCGAGTCGGACGCCATCCCCTCGTCGTCGCCCGGCGTGGTGGCGAGGATCTCCATGTTCGCCAGCGACGTCGTCGTCTCCGGGAAGCGCACCTCCTGCGGGGAGCTCTCGCTGGGGGCCAGGCCCTGGTCGAAGAACGAGCCGTCGGCGAACGTCCACCGGATGGCCGTGATCCGCCGCTCCTTCAGGAAGCGGTCGGCGACCGCCGTGTTGCCGTTGACCAGCCTGATGCCGACGAGGGTGACGGGCTCCTCGAAGGAGAACTCGATGAACTCCCCGACGCCGTCGCCCTCGCAGCGCCACACGGTGCGGGGGTTGTGGTCCAGGAGGGTGGCGGGCGTCCCCCACGCGCCGATGCGGCACTGGCCGGAGGCCCGCTGCGCCTCGACGACGCTGGCCGGTCCGTCGAAGGGGACGACGACGTCGCCGGCCGGGGCCACCGGCGACACCGTCCCCCCGGGCGGTTCGGGATCTCCGATCGGGGTCGGCAGCAGCCGGCCGATGAGGAAGCCGACGATGACGGCAAGGACCAGCGGGACGATCAAGAGGCTGGGCGCAATCCCCCGCCTTCGCCGCTCGGCCCCATCCGGCCGGGGTTCCGCGACCGCGCGGGGAGAGCGCGGCCGACGGGGCCGCTCGGCAGCCGGGGCGGAGGGGGCGTCGTCGCGCACGTCCTCAGACTCGGCCGCCCGCTTCCGGAAGTACTCATCCGGCACGCGCTGAACCATGGCCGCCATGCTAACAAGGCCGCCGAGCCGCCGAACCCGACTCGGCTGTAACACGACGTAACACGACGGCGATACGATGACGCCGTCCCACGCGCATAAGGAGGGATGCGGCCATGAGCGCAGTGCTGTTCGTTTCCGGGGGAGAACCCCCCGATGAACTCCGCCTCCTCAGCCACCAGCTCCGGGTCGCCCCGTCGGCCTCGGATGCGCTGCTGGCAGCGGAGTCCGTCGACGTCATCGTGGTCGACGCCCGCACCGACCTGGCAAGCGCCCGCGCGACCTGCCAGACGCTCTCCAAGACCGCGGGAACGCCCGTCCTCCTGCTCGCCCCGCTGACGGCGCTGGCCGTGCTCTCGCCGGACTGGGGCTTCACCGACTTCGTCGCGGCCGGCTCCGAGCCCGCCGAGCTGGACGCCCGCCTGCGCATCCTCACCCGCGCGGGCTCCGACCCGGACGTCTTCGCGGCCGGGCCGCTGCGGGTCGACGGCGCGGCGTACACCGCGACGCTCGACGGCGAGCCGCTCGACCTCACCTACACCGAGTTCGAGCTGCTGCGCTACCTCATGCAGCACCCGGGGCGGGTTCTCTCCCGCGAGACGCTGGTCAGCCAGGTCTGGGGATACGACTACTACGGGGGAACCCGCACCGTCGACGTGCACGTCCGGCGCCTGCGTGCGAAGCTGGGTCAGTACGACCACTACATCGGTACCGTCCGCAACGTCGGTTACCGCTTCGCAAGCACCCGGGAGGGGAACCGTGCTGGTTAACCTGGCGACGCTCACGCCCACGATGCGGGGCGCCCTGCGCCGGCTCGTCGCCGAGATCACCGAGCACGACGGCATCTCCCCCATCAACGAGTCGGCATCGCTCGGCATCGACGGCCTTCGCGACGCGGACTTCTTCTTCCTCGGCCGCCGCTCGGACCCGCACGGCTTCGTCGTCTGCGACGAGCGCGAGTCGACGCTGCAGGTGGGCGTTCATCCCCAGCACCGCCGCCAGGGCGACGCCACCGAGCTGCTCGCCGAGGCGCTGCGCTCCTACCCCACCTTCTCCGCCTGGGCGTTCGGCACGCTTCCCGGCGCACCCGAGCTGGCCCGCCGGGTCGGCCTGGTGCCCACCCGCGAGCTGCTGCGGATGGAACGCGACCTCCCGGTTCCCGGCGACGACGCCGCGGCCGGCTACGAGATCGGCCCCGTCATGACCGCCGCCCGGGAGCAGGGCGTCGCCGTGGACGCCGCGGCATTCGCACACCACCCGGAGCAGGGCAGGCTCACCGTCGAGGAGTTCGACCAACTCGCCGCGCAGGACTGGTTCGACCCCGGCGGGCTGTTCGTCGCCCACGCAGCCGACGGCGAGGTCGCGGGCTTCCACTGGACGAAGCGCCATGGCGGCGGGCTCGGCGAGGTGTACGTGATCGCCGTCGCGCCCGGGCATGAGGGCAAGGGTCTCGGGAGGGCGCTGCTGGACAGGGGTCTCGACCATCTCGCCGCCGTCGGCGACACCCGGGTTCAGCTGTATGTTGAGGCCTCAGAGCAACGGGTGGTTAGGCTGTACCGGAACGCGGGCTTCGACATAGCCCAAACCGACACCAGCTACCAGGCCCCGAGAGAGGTTCCGTGACCGAGACGCCGCTGCCGGCCGACCGCTACCTCGACCGCGAGCTGAGCTGGCTCGCGTTCAACGACCGCGTGCTCGACCAGGCCCGCGACGCCCAACGCGTCCCGCTGATCGAGCGCGCGAAGTTCCTTGCGATCTTCTCCTCCAACCTCGACGAGTTCTTCATGGTGCGCGTCGCCGGCCTGAAGCGCCGCATCGCGGCGGGGGTGGCGGTGCCTACCGTCGCGGGCAAGATGCCGGGCGAGCTGCACACCGAGCTCCTCGACCGGGTCCGCGAGCTGGTTACCGAGCAGTCCCGGATCTTCCAGGAGGACGTCCGCCCCGCGCTGGCCGCGGAGGGCATCGAGATCCTGGGCTGGGACGAGCTGACCGCCGCGGAGAAGGACTCGATGCGGGCGCTGTTCGCCGAGCGGATCTTTCCCGTGCTGACGCCGCTCGCCGTCGACCCCTCCCACCCGTTCCCGTACATCTCCGGCCTGTCGATCAGCCTCGCGATCTGGCTCCGCAACCCCGCCACCGGCGCGCGGCAGTTCGCCCGCGTGAAGGTGCCCGGCATCCTCGACCGGCTCGTCCGCTTGGCCGAGGGCCGCTTCATCCCGCTCGAGGAGATCATCGCCCGGCACCTCGGGCAGCTGTTCACCGGGATGCAGGTGGTGGCGCACACATCGTTCCGGGTGACCCGCAACGAGGACATCGAGGTCGAGGAGGACGACGCCGAGAACCTCCTCTTCGCGTTGGAGAAGGAACTCCTGCGCAGCAAGGTGGGGCGCCCGCCGGTGCGCCTGGAGGTCGAGGAGGACATCGACGAGGCCATCCTCGGAATGCTGATGACGGAGCTGGACGTCACCGACGACGAGGTCTTCCGGCTCGCCGCGCCGCTCGACCTCACGAGCCTCTTCGACCTCGCCGGCTCGCGCCGCGAGGACCTTAAGTACCCGAACTTCCTGCCGATCACGCACCCCGACCTCGCCCAGGTCGAGTCGGCCCGCCCGGCGGATCTGTTCAAGGCGCTGAAGGTGCGGGACGTCCTGGTGCAGCACCCCTACGACTCGTTCGCGACGTCCGTCCAGCGCTTCATCGAGCAGGCCGCCGCCGATCCCGGCGTGCTCGCCATCAAGCAGACGCTGTACCGCACGTCGGGCGACTCCCCCATCGTAGACGCCCTGATCGAGGCCGCGCAGGCGGGCAAGCAGGTGCTGGCGATCGTCGAGATCAAGGCCCGCTTCGACGAGCAGAACAACATCGGCTGGGCGCGGAAGCTGGAGCAGTACGGCGTCCACGTCGTCTACGGGATGCTCGGGCTGAAGACGCACTGCAAGCTGTCGCTCGTGATCCGGTCGGAGTCCGACGGCGGGCTGCGCCGCTACGCGCACATCGGCACGGGCAACTACAACCCGAAGACCGCGCGGTTGTACGAGGACTTGGGCCTCCTGACGTCGAACCCGATTATCACCGACGACGTCGCCCGCCTCTTCAACCACCTGTCCGGCATGACGCAGGAGACGAACTACCGCCGCCTGCTCGTCGCCCCGCACGGCATCCGCAGGGGTCTGCTCGATCGCATCGAGAACGAGATCGCCAACCACGAGGCCGGGCTCCCGTCCGGGGTGAAGATCAAGGTGAACTCGGTCGTCGACGAGGCGCTGATCGACGCGCTGTACCGGGCCTCCCAGGCGGGGGTTCCCGTCGACATGCTCGTCCGCGGCATCTGCACCATCCGCCCCGGCGTCCCCGGGCTCAGCGAGAACCTGCGCGTGCGCTCCATCCTCGGCCGCTTCCTCGAGCACTCGCGGGTGTTCTGGTTCGCGGGCGGCGGGCGGCCGACCGTCGGGATCGGGTCGTCGGACCTGATGCACCGGAACCTC
>CAYVWO010000163.1:1843-6374 GCA_964455495.1 uncultured Tessaracoccus sp. | reverse complement strand
GCGCCTGCCCATCGTCGTGCGCCTCGACGGCAACTCCGTCGAGATCGGCAAGGCCATCCTCGCCGAGGCCAACCACCCGCTGATCACCGTCAAGAACACCATGGACGCCGCGGCCCGCACCGCCGCGCGCCTGGCCGCGGAAGGGAACTGACAAGTGTCGATCTTCATCAACGCGTCGTCGCGCGTCCTCGTGCAGGGCATGACCGGCAAGGAGGGGCGCAAGCACACGCAGCGCATGATCATGTCGGGAACCCGAGTCGTCGGCGGAGTCACGCCCGGCAAGGCCGGCACCTCGGTGCTCTTCGAGGAGGATCCCGTTCCGGTGTTCGGCGCGATGGCCGACGCCGTCGCCGCCACGAGCGCCGATGTCTCGGTGGTCTTCGTGCCCCCGGCCCACGCGAAGGCCGCCGTGCTCGACGCCGTGGGTTCCGGGGTCGGCCTGGTCGTCGTCATCACCGAGGGCATCCCGGTGCGCGACTCGATCGAGTTCCTCGCCGCCGCCCGCGACGCCGGGGTCCGCGTGATCGGCCCCAACTGCCCCGGCCTGATCTCTCCCGGGAAGTCCAACGTCGGCATCATCCCGGCCCACATCTCCGGGCCCGGCCGGATCGGCCTGGTGTCGAAGTCCGGCACGCTGACCTACCAGATGATGTACGAGCTGCGCGACCACGGCTTCTCCACCGCGGTGGGCATCGGCGGCGACCCCGTCGTCGGCACGATGCACATCGACGTCCTGCAGGCCTTCGAGGACGACCCGGACACGGACCTGATCGTTATGATCGGCGAGATCGGCGGCGACGCGGAGGAGCGGGCGGCCGAGTACATCGCCGCGAACATCGCCAAGCCCGTGATCGGCTACGTCGCGGGCTTCACCGCCCCGCCCGGCAAGACCATGGGCCACGCCGGCGCCATCATCACCGGGTCGAAGGGCACCGCCGCCGCGAAGAAGGAGGCCCTCGAGGCCGCCGGGGTCGTGGTGGGGGAGACGCCGTCGCTCACCGCCCAGCTCGCGCGCGACGCCATCGCGCACCTGAGGGTCGCCTCGACACGGTAGCGGCGGCCGACTGGCGTCAGGCCTGGGCGGCGCGGATCGCCGTCCGGGCCGCAAGGTCAGCGAGCTGCTCGTCGGTGAAGCGGTAGTCGTCGGCGGCGGTGATCAGCGAGTAGGTGGCCCTGGTGTTCACCTGGGTCACGATCAGCTGATAGGTCACGGACTCGGTGGCGGAGGTCTCCATGTTGATCACGAACACCCGCGAGGTGGCCTTCCCGTCGGCGGTCTTGGTCTCGACCTCCTCCTGCTCCTCGACGTTGGCGCCGAGCGACCGGTCCTTGCAGGACTTGAGCGCGTCGCCCAGCTTGTCGACGAACTTGCCCGCGGCCTTCTTCTTGGCGAACGTGAAGCGCATCTCGTCGATGCCGAAGGTCTCCGGCATCTGATCGTCCTGGGTCATCAGGTAGGTGGCCTGCTGCCGCTCGTCCGGGCCGGGCTCGCTCGCCAGCGTCATGGCTTCGCACCCCATGCCCTTGCTCGTCAGCTGGGCGGGGTCCTTCATGTTCCAGCGGCCCACGCCGGGGCGGATGCGAGGGAGGTCCGACGGGATGAGCCAGCCCGCGGGGGCCACGGAGGGCAGCTCGCCGTTCGAGACCGTTACGCCGTCGGGGACGTCCTGACCCTGGCGCTCGGAGAGCTGCGTCTGCGGGCGGGTGAGCGCGGCGGCGAGCGCCTCGGGGTTGACGGGTGTGCCGACCTGGGTGACGTCGAGCACCTGTAGCACCGCTCCGGAGCGCGTCAGCAGGATGGTGTGGTAGCGGTCGTTCTCCTCCTGGAAGAGGACGGTGATCTGGAAGGCCTCGGGCGCCAGCCCGACGACCGTGTTCGCGCCCTGGAGCCGTGCAGGGATCTCGGAGCAGGAGGAGAGCACGGCGAGGCGATCCTCGTAGATCATCTGCGCGACGGCCTCGTTGGCGAACGCGTCGATGCGGTGCAGCGCCGCCACGGGCTCCTTCTCGGAGGTGGCGAGCGTGCGCTGAACGCTGAACGTGGGGTTGGCGTCGTCGTCGTTGGTCTGGAAGCAGGCCACGCGCCCGTCGTGCTCCGCGGCGGTGTGGCTGGTGCCCGTGATGGCCCACGCGCCGGCGGCGACGCCCGCGAGGTCGGCGACGGTGACGAGGTCCGCGGCGCCCGCGGCGTCGGGAACCGCGGTCTCGCTGACCGATGGCGTCGGGGTCTCGGTGGGGGGAACGGTGGTGCCGCCGCCGCGCACGACGAGCGAGACGACGACGGCGACGACCAGGGCGAGGGCCAGGCCGCCGATGCCCCAGGCGAGGAGCGTCCGGCGATGCTCCCGGAACCAGTACGGGGCCCCGTCGACGGGCTCGGCCTCGACCGGCGTGGTCGACGACAGCGCGGACCGGCGCGGAGCCGGGCTGGGGGAGTCTGCGAACTCCCCGGAGGATCTGGGGAAGACGGGCGCCGGGATGGGGGTGTCGGAGAGCGGAAGCACCGGGATGGGCGGCGCGGCCTCCAGGGCGGCCTCGGAGCCGGGGCGCGCGAACGGGTTGGCGGTCGGCGACGCGCCGGCGTCGGGCCCGGCGCCCTCCGAGTCGCCGTCGGCGTCCTCGGGGAGCGTGCCGCGTCGCGCGGGGCTCGACGGCGCCTCTGGGGTATCGTCCGAGGCGACCGGGTCGTCCGGATCCTCGTCGGGCTGCCAGCCACGGCGGGGGCCAAGCGGCTCGCCAGCAGACATGTCAGCACCTCCCATTGCGCGCGGATGATTCGTGAGTTCTGGGGCAACACTACCGGGGGACGAAAGACCATGCGCCATACGGCACCCTCAGGAGGACGGCCGTGAGAATCCCCCGTAAGCCCCGCACCGTCGCCGTGGACGTGGATGCCGCGCCCGCCGAGGCCGGCCGCAGGATGCTGTGGCCGTGGTGGCTGATGGGGGTGATTGGTCCGCTCGCGGTGCTTGTCGCGGGCTGGTTGATCCTCGCGGCGCTGGCGACGGTCGGCTGGTTCACCTCGCCGGAGACCGAGTTCCGCGGCGCGCTCCGGCTGGCGGCCCAACTGCTGCTGCTCGCGCACGGCGGCGCCACCACCATCGCCGGGCAGACCGTCAGCATGGCCCCGCTCGGCGTCACCGTCCTCCTGATCTTCCTTGCGCTGCCGATGGCATCGCTCGCCTCCCGGCAGGCCGCGGCGGACCGACACCGTCCCGACGATACCGGCCGCGTGTGGGTCGACCCCGAGGCGTTGACGCTCCGCGTCGCGGCGGTGTTCGGCGGCACCTACGCCGTCGCCGTCGTCGCCCTGGCCGCGGTCCTCGACCTGCTGACCGCGGGCCTCGTCCTGGGGGCCGTCACCGTCGCGGCCGTCGCCGCGCTCTGGGGCGTGAGCAGGGGCGTCGGGTACGACCCGACGGACGCCTGGCCCGAGTGGCTGCGGGCCGTGCCCCGGGCGCTCGGCGCCGCGCTGCTTGTCGTGATCGCGGGCTCCGCCGCGGTGTTGGCCGTCGCCCTGTGGCAGGGCCGGGCGCGCGTGACCGAGATGGTCGCCGCGCTCGACGGCGGGTGGCCGGCCGCCCTGCTGCTCGTGGCGCTGCACCTGGTCTATCTCCCGAACCTGATCCTCGCGTGCGCGTCCTGGGCGCTCGGCGCTGGCCTCACCCTGGGCGACGGCTCGCTGGTCACGGTGAGCTCCACCGACCTCGGGCTGCTGCCCGCCCTCCCCGTGCTCGGGGCCCTGCCGGAGCCCGGCCCGGCGCCGTGGCACGCGGCGCTGTGGCTGTTGGTGGGCGTCGCGGCGGGCGCCGTCGCGGGCGCCGTGGTCGCGCTGGCCCGGCCCCGTGCCCGGTTCGACGAGACGGCCGTGGTCGGCGGGCTCGCGGGCACCGTCGCCGGGTTTCTCGTCGCCGTCGCCTGTGCGTTGGGCACGGGCGGGCTGGGGACGGACAGGCTGGCGGCGGTCGGGGCGCGCAGCCCGGAGATATTCCTGTTCGCGCCCAGCATTCTTGGCCTCTCGGGACTGGCCGCGGGACTGATCGTCGGCCTCCTGCGCCGCCCACCGGCGGGGAACGAGGAGCCCGAGGGGGCTTCCGCCGCGTAGGCTTCCCCTTGTGACGACCAAGGTTTGTGTCCTGCTCTCCGGCTCCGGCACCCTGTGCCAGGCGCTGCTCGACGCCATCGCCGACGGCGAGGTGGACGCCGAGGTCGTCGCCGTCGTCTCCGACCAGGCCGACGCCTACGGGTTGGAGCGCGCCCGGCAGCGGGGCATCCCCGCCGTCGCGCACCCGCTTCCCCGCGGCGGGGACCGCGCGAGGTGGGACGAGGAGCTGACCGAGATCGTCGCGGGCTTCGAGCCCGACCTCGTGGCCTCCGCCGGGTTCATGAAGCTGGTGGGCGCGAGCTTCCTCGCGCGCTTCGGCGGCCGCACCATCAACACGCATCCCGCGCTGCTGCCGAGCTTCCCCGGCATGCACGGCCCGCGCGACGCGCTGCGGATCGGCCAGCCACAGATGCGCCACCCGGTCCG
>CAYVWO010000163.1:0-1833 GCA_964455495.1 uncultured Tessaracoccus sp. | reverse complement strand
GGTCTCGGGGGCCACCGTCTTCGTCGTCGACGCCGGGGTCGACACCGGTAAGATCCTGCTGCAAGGCGCGGTCGACGTCCGGGATGACGACGACGTCGAATCGCTGCACGAGCGCATCAAGGTGGTCGAGCGCGGCCTCCTCATCCAGGCGGTCTCCGAATGGGGACGGCCGGGCCTCGACTGGAAGAAGGAAAACCCGTGACCGATCTGATCCCGCTGCGCCGAGCGCTCCTGTCCGTCTACGACAAGACGGGCCTGATCGAGCTGGGCCGCGACCTCGCCGACGCGGGAGTCGAGATCGTCTCGACGGGGTCCACCGCGGCCAAGCTGGCCGAGGCGGGCATCCCCGTCGTCCCGGTCGAGTCCGTCACCGGGTTCCCCGAGTGCCTCGACGGCCGGGTGAAGACCCTGCACCCGATGGTGCACGCGGGAATCCTGGCCGACCGCCGCCTCGAGTCGCATCGCGCGCAGCTGGGCGAGCTGGGCGTCGCCCCGTTCGACCTGGTGATCACCAACCTCTACCCGTTCGAGGCCACCGTCGCCTCCGGGGCCAGCCAGGACGAGTGCGTCGAGCAGATCGACATCGGCGGGCCGACGATGGTGCGCGCCGCCGCCAAGAACCACCCGTCTGTCGCCGTGATCACCTCGGCCGAGCAGTACCCCGCCCTCCGCGCGGCGCTGGCCGCGGGCGGCTTCACGCTGGCGGAGCGCCAGGCGCTCGCCGCCGCCGCGTTCGTGCACACGGCCACCTACGACGTCGCCGTCGCCAGCTGGATGGGCAACGTGCTGACCGACTCCTCCGAGGGCACCGGGTTCCCGGGCTGGGTCGGCGGCACCTGGCGCAAGGTCGCGGACCTGCGCTACGGCGAGAACTCGCACCAGAAGGCCGCGGTCTACCGCAACGGCGACGGCCGCTCCGGCCTCGCCGACGCGACCCAGCTGCACGGCAAGGAGATGAGCTACAACAACTACGTGGACGCCGACGCCGCGCGCCGCGCAGCCTACGACTTCGACGGCCCCGCCGTCGCCATCATCAAGCACGCCAACCCCTGCGGCATCGCCGTCGGGGCGGACGTCGCAGAGGCACACCGCAAGGCCCACGCCTGCGATCCCGTCTCGGCGTTCGGCGGAGTGATCGCTGCCAACCGGCCGGTCACCGTCGAGATGGCCGAGCAGGTGGCAGAGATCTTCACCGAGGTGGTCGTCGCGCCCGGCTACGAGGAGGGCGCCGTCGAGGTGCTCGCCCGCAAGAAGAACATCCGCATCCTGGTGGCCGACGACGCCGTTAACGCTGGCGTGGCGCTGCGCCAGATCGACGGCGGGATGCTGCTGCAGCAGTCGGACGCCATCGACGCCGACGGCGACGACCCGGCCAACTGGCAGCTCGCGGCCGGCGAGGCCGCCGACGAGGCGACGCTGGCCGACCTCGCCTTCGCCTGGCGCGCCGTGCGCGCCGTCAAGTCCAACGCGATCCTGCTCGCCGACGGCGGCGCCTCCGTCGGCGTGGGCATGGGCCAGGTCAACCGCGTCGACTCCTGCAAGCTGGCCGTCGACCGCGCGGGCGAGCGCGCCGCGGGCTCCGTGGTCGCCTCCGACGCGTTCTTCCCCTTCGCCGACGGCCCGCAGGTCCTGCTCGACGCCGGCGTTCGCGCCATCGTCCAGCCCGGCGGATCGGTTCGCGACCAGGAGGTCATCGACGCGGTTGCCGCCGCGGGCGTGACCATGTACTTCACCGGCACCCGCCACTTCTTCCACTGAGTTTCGGCGAGCCGCACCTACCACCGATCGGAGAACCGTGACCGCGCAGAAGCTCGACGGGCTGGCCACCGCGGC
>CAYVWO010000162.1:2930-6384 GCA_964455495.1 uncultured Tessaracoccus sp. | reverse complement strand
TGGAAGGTTCATTGGGAGAAAGGCTATATCAATATCCTTAAGTGCTTTCATTTCATAGGCTGTGTTCATGGCTGAGAACACCCCCACCCCGCGGCGCGGACGCGGCCGCCCCACCAACGAGGAGATTGCCGCGGAACTCGGCAGCGTCACCCAGTTCGCGGCCACGGGCGCCACCGGGCTCACCCCGCGCCAGATCAAGATCCTGCTAGTGATCCGCGAGGCCATGGAGGCCGACGGCTACCCGCCGAGCATCCGCGATATCGCGCAGCGCGCCGGTCTGGCGTCGACGTCATCGGTCTCCCATCAGCTGAAGGTCCTGGAGAAGAGGGGGTTCCTGCGCCGCGACCCGAACCGCCCGCGCGCCCTCGTCGTCACGCTTCCCGAGGAGCTTCCGGTGGCCCCCAAGGCGCCGCGGGCACCGATGGACTCGGAGCAGAGCTACGACGCGACGCCCCAGTCCGTGTCCGCGCCGCTCGTCGGCCGGATCGCCGCCGGCGGGCCCATCCTCGCCACTCAGCAGATCGAGGACGTGTTCGCGCTCCCCCGCCAACTCGTCGGCGACGGCGAGATCTTCATGCTGGAGGTCCGCGGCGACTCGATGATCGAGGCGGCGATCTGCGACGGCGACTGGGTCGTCGTGCGCCGCCAGCCGGACGCGGTCAACGGCGACATCGTCGCCGCGCTGCTCGACGACGAGGCCACGGTCAAGACGTTCCACCGCAAGGACGGCAAGGCCTGGCTGCTCCCCCACAACGAGCGTTACACGCCCATCGACGGCACCTACGCCTCCATCATGGGCAAGGTCGTCGCGGTGCTGCGAAAGCTGTGACCCCTCGCCCGCGCCTTTCGACACGCGCCGGCGCTTCGCGCGGGGCGCGGCTCAAGGAGCGCTATTCCGCGCCGCGGAGGCGGCGGAGGGCCTGGACGGCGACGTCGCCGTCGGTGGTCATCCAGAAGTCCGGCAGCGAGGCGCGTAGATACGACCCGTAGCGCGCGGTGGCCAACCGCGGGTCCAGCATCGCGACGACACCCCTGTCCTCGGCGCGGCGAATCAGCCGCCCCGCGCCCTGGGCGAGGAGCAGCGCCGCGTGCGTCGCCGCCACGGACATGAACCCGTTCCCGCCCGCGTCGTCGACGGCCTTCTTCCGCGCCTGCATGAGCGGGTCGTCGGGGCGTGGGAAGGGAATCTTGTCAACGATCACCAGCTGGCAGGTCTCCCCCGGCACGTCGACGCCCTGCCACAGCGACAGCGTGCCGAACAGCGACGCGGAAGGACTGGCCGTGAACCGCGCCGTCAGCTCGCTCAGCTGGGCGTCGCCCTGGCACAGGATGGTGAGGTGCGGCAGCTCTCGGCGGCAGTGCTCCGCGGCCTGCTCGGCGGCGCGACGCGACGCGAACAGCCCGAGCGTGCGGCCGTCCGCGGCCCACATCAGCTGCGCGATCTCGGCCAGCGTCGCCTCGCTCATTCCGTCCCTGCCCGGCGGGGGAAGCCGGCGCGCGACGTACAGGATGCCCTGGCGGCGATAGTCGAACGGCGAGCCGACGTCGAGCCCGCGCCACGAGAACTCGTCTCGGGGCTCGGCGTCGCCCTCGACCTTGTCCGCTCGACCCAGGCCGACAGCGGCGGCCGCCGGCTCGAACTCGCCGCCGAGCGTAAGCGTCGCCGACGTCAGCACCGTCGGCGTCTCGGCGAACACCTGCGAGCGCAGGAGCCCCGACACGTTCAGCGGGGCGACATAGGCGGCGCGGCCCATGATGTCGGAGTGCGTGACCCACACGACGTCGGCCTCGTCCAGCGCGGCGAGCCGCTCCGCGACGTCGAACACCTCCCTCACCGCGGCCGCCGCCTGCTGGCGGTCCGGATCGTCGGTTGACTTGCCCAACGCGCTGACGACGCGCCGGGCGACGTCGCGCAGCTGGGCCGCGGCATAGGGCAGCGGCGCGGAGGCCTGGGTGATGCGCGAAAGCTCGGATTCCTCCAGCGCGGCACGCAGGACGTCGGCCTGGGCGAGGAAGTCCGACCCCAGGTCGTCGTCGACCCAGTCGAGGACGCGGCGTGCGGTGCGGTCGACGATGCCCGGGGTGAGCTCGTCGGTGGCTGCGGTGGTGATCCGGCTGACCAGCTCGTGCGCCTCGTCGACGATCAGCGCCTCGTGCTCCGGCAGCGCCGTGCCGCCGTGCATCGCGTTGATGGCGAGCAGCGCGTGATTGGTGACGACCAGCTGCGCGCCCCGCGCGCGCTCGCGCGACTCCTCGACGAAGCACTCCGTGCCGAAGGGACACTTGGTGACGCCCAAGCATTCGCGCGTCGGGATCGAGACCTGCGCCCAGCCGCGCTGGGTGTGCGACGGCGCGTCGTCGCGGTCGCCGAGGCCCCGGCGCTCGGCCTCCTCCTCGACCCACTCGCGCAGCGCGAGCACCTCGGCGCCCAGCTTGCTGACGTCGTCGCCCTTTCCTGTGGTATCGGCGTCGGCCAGGGCGGCGCTGCCGATCAGCGAGTCCTGGTCCGGCCGCTCGCCCTGGCGCGCGCGGTACAGGCACGCGTAGTTGGTGCGGCCCTTCAGGATGGCCGCCTTCGGCCGCCTTCCGGTGACCGCCTGTACGGCGTCGAGCGCCGTCGGGATGTCCTTGGTGGCGAGCTGCGCCTGCAGCGCGAGGGTCGCGGTGGCGACGATCACCCGCGAGTCGGTCTCGACGCACCGCGCCAACGCCGGCGCAAGGTAGCCGAGCGACTTTCCCGTACCGGTGCCCGCCTGCACGAGGAGGTGCGGCCCGCCCTCCAGCGCGGTCGCGACCGCGTCGGCCATCGCCTGCTGCCCGGGGCGCGCTTGGCCGTGGATCTCCCCGACGGCGGCCGCGAGGATCCGGTCGTGATCAGCCACGGGCGAAGGACGCGAGCTCGTCGGCCAGGTCCGGCCGCACGCGCGCGCTGACGAGGGTGCCCTCCCCGGTGTGCTCGAGGGAGTCGATCTGGCCGGTCTTGTGGATGCGGTCCACCAGGTCACCCCGGCCATACGGCACGAGCGCCGTGACGGCGACCTCGGGCCGGGGCAGCCGCTCGGCCAGGACCGCGCGCAGCTCCTCGATGCCCTCGCCCGTGCGGGCCGACACCACCACCGCGCCGGGGTGCGACCCCCGCAGGGCGAGGATCGTCCCCTCGTCGGCGAGGTCGGCCTTGTTCAGCACCAGCAGCTCGGGAACCGAACCGGCGTCGATGTCGGCGAGCACGGTGCGCACCGCGGCGATCTGCCCCTCGGGGTCCGGATCCGAGGCGTCGACGACGTGAACAAGCAGGTCCGCCAGCGCGGACTCCTCCAGCGTCGAGCGGAACGCCTCGACCAGGTCGTGCGGGAGGTGGCGCACGAAGCCGACGGTGTCGGTCAGCGTGTAGACGCGCCCGTCGGCCGTCTCGGTGCGCCGCGTTGTCGGGTCCAGGGTCGCGAACAGCGCGTCC
>CAYVWO010000162.1:0-2920 GCA_964455495.1 uncultured Tessaracoccus sp. | reverse complement strand
CGTCAGCCGGTTGAGCAGCGACGACTTGCCCGCGTTCGTATATCCGACGATGGCGACCGACGGCACCTGGTTGCGGCGCCGCTCGGCGCGCTTCCCCTCGCGGGTGGCGTCCATCTCGCGCAGCCTCCTGCGCAGGATCGCGATCCGGGAGTGGATCCGACGGCGGTCCGTCTCGATCTTCGTCTCGCCCGGGCCGCGGCCGCCGATGCCCGCGCCTCCCGCCGCACGGCCACCGGCCTGGCGCGAAAGGTTGCCGCCCCAGCCGCGGAGCCGCTGCTTCAGGTACTGCAGCTGGGCGAGCTCGACCTGCGCCTTGCCCTCGGCGCTCTTCGCGTGCTGGGCGAAGATGTCGAGGATCAGCGCGGTGCGGTCCACGACCTTCACCTTGATCCGGTCCTCGAGGTTGCGCAGCTGCGCGGGCTCGAGTTCGCCGTCGCAGATGACGGTGTCCGCGCCGGTGGCCCGCACGACCTCTGCGACCTCCTCGACCTTGCCGCTGCCGACGTAGGTCGACGGGTCGGGGTGGCTGCGGCGCTGCACGAGCGCGTCGAGCACTTCGGAGCCCGCGGTCTCTGCGAGCAGCTTCAGCTCCGCCATCGCGTTGTCGGCGTCCTGCTGCGTGCCGGAGGTCCAGACGCTCACCAGGACCACGCGCTCCAGCCGCAGCTGGCGGTACTCGACCTCGGTGACGTCCTCGAGTTCCGTGCGCATGCCGACGACCCGCCGCAGCGAGCGCCGGGCGGCGAGGTCTTCTTGGTCGCCGTCGTAGTCGGAGAGTTCTTCGTCGAGCACGTCTTCAGTCATCGTCTGCCCATTCTTCCAGGGTCGGCGGACTGGGCCAAGCGCACGTGGGTCACCTGTGGATAAGTAGGCGATCGCGGTTGCCGACCTTTCGACGCGCGCTTCGCTTGCGGCCCGACTCAAGGACCGATCATTTCGACGGGCACGAGGCTTCGCGCGGGGGCCCGGCTCAAGGACCGATCATTTCGACGGGCACGGCGCTCCGCGCGGGGGCCCGGCTCAACGAGCGTTATATCCAGAACTCGCCGCGGCCGACGATGACCGCGGGGCCCGTGAGGCGGGCGCTGTCGCCGTCGAAGTCGACCGTCAGCTCGCCGCCGGGGACCGTCACGGTGATGGGCCCCTCGTGGGCCGATGCCGCGCGGTAGGCCGCGGCGGAGGCGACGACGCCCGTCCCGCAGCTCCGCGTCTCCCCCACCCCGCGCTCGTACACGCGCATGGACAGCGCGCCAGGGCCGTCGACGTGGATGAACTCAACGTTGACGCCGTTCGGGAACGCGGACGCCGGCGCCCAGGCGGGGGCGATGCTCAGGTCGAGGCCGGCCAGGACGCCGTCGTCGACGAACACCACCGCGTGCGGGTTGCCGACGTCGACCTTCGTCGCCGCCCAGCTCTGGCCCCCCAGGGTGACGGTGACCTTCTCGTCGGAGAGGGCCGCGCGCCCGATGTCGGTGGCGATCAGCCCGTGCCGCGCCACCTCGACGTGCTTGACGCCCGCCCGCGTGGCGACGTCGAACGAACCCGTGTCGACCAGCTGCTCGTTGATCAGGTGGCGCGCGAACACGCGCAGGCCGTTGCCACACATCTCCGCGACCGAGCCGTCGGCGTTGTAGTAGTCCATGAACCACAGGTGCGGCTCGCCGTGCCAGTCGCGGACGCTGCTGGCCCGCACGACGCGGAGCACGCCGTCGGCCCCGATGCCCGCGCGCCGGTCGCAGAGCATCTGGATGAACTCGGGATGCATGTCGTGCATGCCGTAGGAGTCGTCGACGATGATGAAGTCGTTCTGGGTGCCGTGCCCCTTGTGAAAGCTGTACCTCCGCATAACGCTGGCCTCCTCAACGCGTGACCTTCAGTCTAGTGGCGCGCCCCGGCATTGGGGCAGGGGGTCAAGAGATGCCCACGGCCGCGAGGATGCGGTCGACGTTGCGGGGGGCGCCGGCGGGAAGCCACTCGATCCGCGGGTCGCGCCGATACCACCCCAGCTGCTTGCGGAAGAACGTCCGCGTGGCGCGCTTCACCGCGTCCTTGGCCTCGTCCTCCGTGCACGCGCCGTCGAGGAACTCCACCACCTGCCGGTAGCCGATGGCCCGGACGGCGGTGACCCCCTCGCGAAGCCCTCGGTTCAGCAGGCCCCGCACCTCGTCGACCAGCCCGTCTGCCCACATCCGGTCGACCCGCTCGTCGATCCGCGCGTCCAGCTCGGCGCGGTCCAGCTCCAACCCGAACTGGTGCACGTCGTCAAGCTCGTAGGTCCACTCCGGCACCGACGGCGCGTGCCCGCCGGTGAGCTCCAGCACCTCGAGCGCGCGGACGGTGCGGCGCCCGTTGCCCGGCTCGATCTTCGCGGCCGACTCCGGCGCCACCCCCGCAAGGCGCGCGTGCAGCGCATGCGCGCCCACCCGCTCCAGCTCCGCCTCCCAGCGGGCACGGACCTCGGGGTCCGAGCCGGGGAACTCGAACCGGTCGACGATCGCGCGGGTGTACAGGGCGGACCCGCCCACCAGGATCGGGACCGCGCCGCGGCCGCGGACCTCGGCGATGGCGGCACGAGCGAGCGCCTGGAACTCGGCCACCGAGGCGCGCTCGGTTACCTCGGCGATGTCGACCAGATGGTGCGGGAACCCCGAGCGCTCGTCCGCCGTCGGCTTGGCCGTGCCGATGTCCATGCCGCGATAGACGAGCATCGAGTCGGCGTTGACGATCTCCGCCGGGCGCCCCCGCACGGCCAGCGCCAGGGCGAGGTCGACAGCCAGACGCGACTTCCCAGTCGCGGTCGGACCCACGAGGACGATCAGTGGAGCGGACACGGGGCAAGTCTGCCAGCAGCGAGGCGTCCTCCAGAAAGGAAAGACTCCCGCGATTTCAGCCGAGGGTGCATTATTGGCGCAACTGTCAC
>CAYVWO010000161.1:0-6438 GCA_964455495.1 uncultured Tessaracoccus sp. | reverse complement strand
GCGCACGAGCTCGGCCTCGAGATCCCCCGGGACCTCTCCGTGGTGTCGTTCGACGACGAGGAGCTCGCCACCTTCCTGCGCCCGGCACTCACCACCGCGCGCCTGCCCTACATCGACATGGCGCGCTACGCGACGGAGATGATCTTGGGCCTCCGCGACCTCACCCACGAGGTGGTCCCGATGCCGTTGATGACGAGGCACTCCGTGCGCCCGATTACCGCCTAGAGGGTCCCTCGCCGATTGTTCGTGCGCGCACCCGCCCCGTCTGATGCGCCCAGATGGCGATCTCGACGCGGTTGCGGGCGCCGAGCTTGGTCATAAGGCTCGCGATGTGCGTCTTCACCGTGCTGAGGCTGACGTACAGCTCGCTCGCGATCTCGCTGTTACCCAGGCCAAGCGCGACCTTCGCGAGCACCTGCTCCTCTCGCTCGGTGAGCGGCTCGACCGGCTGCGGCGGCGGTGCGGCAGGCGACGCGTCCGCGAAGGCCTCGAGCAGCCGCACCGTGACGTTCGGTGCGATCAGGGCATCCCCGCTCGCGGCGGCGCGGATCGCCTGGGCGAGGAGCTGAGCGCCGGCGTCCTTGAGCAGGAATCCCCTAGCGCCCGCCCGCAGCGCCGCGAAAACGTACTCATCGAGGTCGAAGGTCGTGATGATGACGACCGCCAGCGGGTTGTCCACGTCCGCACCGGCGAGAACTCGGGTCGCCTCGATGCCATCGAGCTTTGGCATCCGGACGTCGAAAAGGCAGACGTCCGGTCGCAAGCTGCGGGCGAGGGCAACCGCTTCGTTGCCGTCGGCCGCCTGGCCAACGACCTCGATGTCCGGCTGGGCGCCAAGGATCATGCTCAGCCCCGTGCGGACGAGTTCCTGGTCGTCGGCGACGAGCACGCGGATGGTCACGGTGCCCATCCAACACGAGGAAGCACCGCGGTGACGGCCCATCCACCGCCCGGCACCGGGCCGGCCTGACAGGTTCCGCCGAGCAGGGCGGCGCGCTCCATCATGCCGATGATGCCGAATCCGGGCGCCGGCAACGCGGCGACTTCCCCGTCGTTCGTCACGCTCATCCGCACCCCGGCCTCGTCTGCCTCGACGAGCACGACGACTCGGGTCACCTGCCGCGCATGCCGCAGCGCATTGGTCACCGACTCCTGCGCGAGACGGAAGACCGCTGCGGCCACCGGCGGCGGGATGCTGCCGCCGTCGCCTCTCACCTGTACGGTGACCACCGCGCCGCCCGGCCTCGTTCCGGCGAGTTGCTCGATGTCGCCCAGCCCCGCGCTCGGCGCGAGTTCGATCGTCTCGTCCTGCCGCAACACCCGCACCATCGACCTCAGTTCGCTCAGGGTCTTGGCGGCCTCCGCCTCGATCACTCCGAGCGCGTCCTGCGCCGCGCGCGGATCCTGGGCCGCCAGGGCAAGCCCCGCCTGGGCACGGATCGCGATGGCCGAGACGTGGTGGGCGACGGTGTCGTGCAGGTCGCGGGCCAGGTGCTCGCGCTCCAGCATCCGGATCCCGTCGAGGTGGCGCTGTCGGGATGCCGCCCGGTAGCGGAACACGATGCCGAGCAGCGCCACCGAGAGCAGCAGCGCGGCCCCGCCGATCAGTTCGTCGAGCTGTACACCGCGGAAGAAAGTGAGGCCGAGGAGCGCGACGAGGACGCCCGACCCGATCACGAGGTCGCGCCCTGCCCCCCAGCGGAACAGCGCGTAGACGATCACCATGACGAAGAGGCCGGAGTAGAGGGTCGAGTCGGGCAGCAGCAGCTCGATGGGAGTCAGCACGACGACGACGATCACCAGCATGAGCAGCGGCCTCGTGCGGCGCCAGAGCACGGTCGGCAGCGCGGCGAGCAGCGCAGCCACGGCGAGCAGTGGGTGAGACAGGTCCGTTCTGAGGACTCCCTCGGCCACCGCAATCACGGCGACGAAAGCCAGGAAAACCCCATCTCGCCAGACCCGGCGCGGCGGAGGAGGCACGGCGCCCGGCGCGTTCCACGCGGAACGCAGGAGCCCGGTCATCACCTCATGATACAAGCGCACCCTTGACATCGGCCTTCAGCACGGACTCGAAGCCGTACTTTCGGCCGACCGGACCCGAGCCACCTGCCCGATGACCCGCATCCCCGAGACGGCGAGGATCGAGTCATGACAAGCAACACCACCATGACCGCGGCCGTCTACCGCAGCCTCGGCGCACCGGAGGTCGTGCGCCTCGAGAGCCCGCCGATCATCCGACCGCAACGTAGGAGCAAGAGATGAGATCACCGCAGAGCACCGCCACCATGAGAGGCCGCAGTGGGTTCGTTCATGGCCGGTTCGTCGGTGCCGCGGCGATCGCATTCGCGGTGCTGTACGTGACAGAGAACGTGTTGTTCGCGGCAACGGGCGCGGCGCCCTACGGCGCTCCGATCGAGGACGTGCTGGCCTACTACGCGGCCAGCAGCGACACGGTCGCGGTCATATCCGGTCTGGTGGCCCTGTACCTGCCGCTGCTGCTCGTGTTCGTGACGGGCATGCACGGCCTCGTGGAGCGGCGCGGCGGAGCAGGTGCCGACTGGTCGCGCCTCGCCGTGGCTGCCGGCGCGACGTTGTCAGCGGTCTTCGTGCTCTTCAACGTCACGCAGATCGGGCTCGCGCTCACCGCCGGCGGACTCCCTGAGCCGACTCCCGCATTCGAGCTCGTCTGGCAGATTCACGCGGCGGCGTTCGGGCTGGCGCTGCCGATGCTCGGCACCACCTGCATCGGCGTGGCCTTCGCCGCGCACGCGAGCGGGCTGACCCCGGCTTGGCAGCGCCTACTGGGCCTGGTGGGCGGGAGCCTGCTGCTCGCCGCAGGGCTCGGCAACCTCGCGATCGCCGACGGATCGCCGCTGATCTTCGTCGGGCTCCTCGGGCTCAACGCCTGGATCGTATGGCTGCTCACGATCGGCGCGCGCCTCCTCCGGTCGTGATCGCCATCTGCCGACCGGGCCGACGAGAACGACTCAACCCGCGCGCATGCATGCACGCCCAGACCTGCCGCCACTCCGGCGGACGGACCACTCCTCATGAAAGAAGAACCGATGACCGCCCAAACGACACCTGCGAACCTGCTCGCCATTCCGTCGATCCCCGTGCAGGCCAAACTCGCCGCCGCGTGGACCAGCCTCATGTTCCTCGTCATCTACATCGACTACTTCCACCTCTACCAGCCCGGCGAGATCGACGACATCCGGGGTGGGGTCATCTTCGGGTTCGACATCAGCGGAACGTTGATGTCCGTCTTCTTCGTGATCATCGCGGCCCCGGCCCTGATGATCCTGCTCTCCATGACGCTGCCCACCCGGGTGAACCGCGCCACGAACCTCGTCGTCGCATCGCTGTGCATCCCCGCGGTGGGAATGAACTTCCTGGGCGCGCCCTCGGACTACGCGTTCTACTACGTCCTCACCATCGGAATCGAGGTGCTGATCCTGGCCTTCATCCTGCGCTCCGCCTGGACCTGGCCGCGCACCGCACCGTCACACATTGAGTGCCCCCAGCGGGGCTCGAACCCGCGACCCATGGATTAAAAGTCCACTGCTCTACCGACTGAGCTATAGGGGCGGTGTCGAGTGTAGCGGCGCGTGGCACTGTAGGAGCATGGATTTCTGGGTCTGGTTCCTGCTCGCGGTCGCCGTCGGCGGCGGGCTGCTCGCGGTCGCCGTCCTGGCCGACCGTCGCGCCCGACGGCGCCTCCCCGGAGACGGCGAGCCCGCCCCCGAGCGCGGCATCGTCGCCGTCGACTCCCAGGTCCCGGCCTACATCACCCAGGACGAGGTCGACGCCCTCCCCTCCCCGGGCCGCGGCGTCCCCGGGGGCCTCTCCCACAAGGGCGAGGGGTTCGCCTTCGGCCACGCCCACCCGGACTTCGCCACCCAAGCGTCCGGCGCCGACCGGGCCGAGCCACGGTTCCTCATCGTCGACGGCGACATCGACGCGATGCGCCAGCTCCTCTCCCCGCTTTCCACGGCGACGCCGGAAGCGCCCCTGGTCGTCGTCGCGGCCGACTTCTCCGCCGAGGTCCTGACGACGCTGGCCGCCAACCGACGCGCCGTCGACCTCGCGGTCGTCGCCGCGATCGCCACGCCAAGGGACCGACGGCGGCTGGCCGAGCTCACGGGCGCCGATCCGCTCGCGCCGGAGGACCTCCGCGCGGGCTACGTCCCCGACCACTCCCTCGGCCGCGCCGCGAGGTGGACCAGCACGCTCCGCGCCGCCTGGGTCGACCCGGGCCCGCCCTCCTGACGGCGGTCACGCGCGGAACCCTCAACCTCGAACCTCAACCTGCGGGGTAAACCTCAAGGTCGACTTGAGACGGATCGAAACTGAGAGGTTCGGACAGCCGAGACTCATCCGCAAGTACGACCGGCTACCCCGATCCCCCCGACCAAACCCCTAGTCAAACCCCTCATTACGGCAACATCACGACGTGAAATCACACGGATGTGATTTTCAGGCTTCCCCGGCGTGTCGCCTTGTCAACTCTCAGCCGACTCTCAACCTCGCCATTGCCGCCCGCCCGTTTCCCTTCCTACTGTCCACCGCAGGGAGGACGTGCCGGGGTCAACCGACCCGGGGAAGCGGTACGTCCCTCCCTTCATATTCGACGAGGAGAGACGTGAGAAACGCAGTCAAGGGTATCCGCGGGGTCGCCGCCGCAGCCGGACTAGCAGTCTTGGTCCAGGGCCTCGGAACGCTCGCCGCGGGTCCGCTCGCCGACGCGGGCAACTCCAACGTGAGCGCCACCACCCGCGTGCACGTGCGGACCAGCCCGTCCACCTCTTCCAAGAGCCTCGCCATTCTCTCCGCCGGCGACACCCTCCCCTCCAAGGGCAGCACGGACGGCTGGACGAAGGTCACCTACAAGGGCAAGACGGCCTATGTCTACAGCAAGTACCTGAAGGGCGCCTCGGCGTCGACGACCTCGACCGTCACCGACAGCGCGGCCAAGGGAACGCACTACGCGACGGCGAACCTGAACCTCCGCGCGGGCGCATCCCTCAGCGAGAAGGTGTCGGCGGTCGCCAAGAAGGGCACCAAGCTCTCGCTGACCGGCAAGGTCAGCGGCAACTACGCGCAGGTGACCCACAACGGCAAGACCCTGTGGGCCTCGCTCAGCTACCTGTCCAGGAGTGCGCCGACCGCCAGCGCCGACCTCCCCAAGGCCACGGGTCAGAAGCGCGGCACGACGGCGCTGATGATCCGCACGACGTCGACCACCGACTTCCAGAGCCTGGGCGATGCCCCCAAGGGAACCATCTTCGACGTCACCGGCAGCACCGAGAACGGGATGGCCGAGGTCATCTGGATGGGCGCCGCGCGTTGGGTGAACGCCGCCTACTTGGTCGCGGTCGACGCGGAGGCGGACGCGCCGAAGGCGCCGACGACGCCGAAGACGTCGGTCCAGTACGCCACGACGGTCCTGAACATCTGGTCCGGGAGCAGCGGCACCGCCTACGACGGCGAACTGCCCCGCGGCTCCGAGATCAGCGTGACCGGCACCGTCAAGGACGGCCGCGCGGAGATCGTCCACAACGGCGCGACGAAGTGGGTCACGGCCCGCTACCTCTCCGCCACCAAGCCTGCCGCCGGCAGCGCCTCCAGCGGCAGCGGCGAGAGCCTGAACCGCGGCTGGTCCAGCGGCCTCGACAAGACCAACGCGAACGTGCAGGCCATCACCCGCGACGTCTGGGACCGCTTCCCGCAGATCAAGACGCAGTACGGCTGGCGCCGCGACGTCACCCCCGACCATCCCGCCGGCCGCGCCGTCGACGTGATGATCCCGAGCTACAAGAGCAACCAGGACCTGGGCTGGGAGATCGCGAAGTACTACCGGGCCAACGCCAAGAAGTTCAACATCAACTACATCATCTTCGCCCAGAAGATCTGGTCGGTGCAGCGCAACGGCGAGGGCTGGCGCTCGATGGCCAGCCGCGGGGGCGACACCGCGAATCACTACGACCACGTGCACATCAACACCTACGGGTAGCCCCCGACATCAGAGGCCCGGCTCGCGAAAGAGCCGGGCCTTTGGCGTCTGCCCTCACCCGAGGCGGGCCAGCCAGGCAACGTCGGCCCGGTGCGTGCGGGCCTAACGATCCTGCTCGGCATCTGAACGGGCTCCACACACACAAGAAAACCGCCGATGTCGGCGGTTTGAACAACGAGCTTCGGGTGTTCGGCGCTCCGCGCCTATCACAAGCTTCAATCGCCTCGACGATTGGAGCAAGCTCCATCGCCCTCGGCTCGATCGCTTGTGGCCAGGGCCGGGGTCGAACCGGCGACCTCTCACTTTTCAGGCGAGCGCTCGTACCAACTGAGCTACCTGGCCGTTCGGCCTGATACATGGATCAGGCCTGGCGACCCCGACGGGACTCGAACCCGCGACCTCCGCCGTGACAGGGCGGCGCGCTA
>CAYVWO010000160.1:0-6511 GCA_964455495.1 uncultured Tessaracoccus sp. | reverse complement strand
TGATCGCCATCATCATCGACGAGCGCAAGAACCGCTGACCCGGTCATCTCTCGCTCAACCCGTTGGGGCCGTCTCCGTTCGGAGGCGGCCCCAACTGCGTGCAGAGGCCGGCCGAGCCCATCGCGGATGGGCACGCCGCCGTCGATCACGGGGCTGGTGCCGCGCGTCATCAACAGCTGCTCATCCTCGGTCTTGTGTGCCCGGACAGCTACTAGCACGAGCTATTAGCTCGTGCTAGTCCCGCGCATGCGCGGGCGGATGTCAAGCCTCGGGCCACGTTCGAGATGGCAATCGTTAAGCTAGTCAACGGCGCGTTCCGTCGGCGACGAGGCCGCGAACTCGGGGGAGGAAGGAGTGAGATGACAGCGATCCCTGACGCTTCACCCAACCCGCGCACGCGCCGTCCGACGATGTCCGACGTGGCCCGCGCGTCGGGGGTCTCGCGGCAGTTGGTTTCGATCGTCATGAGGGGCGTTCCCGGGGCGAGCCCCGAGACCCGCGCGCGTGTCCAGGAGGAGGCCAGGCGGCTGGGCTACCTGCCCGACGATCGCGCTCGCAAGCTGCGCCAGCAGTCGACGAAGCTGATCGGGATCACCTTTGCCCTCCACCAGGCATTCCACGGCGATGTTGTCGAGCACAGCTACCTCGCCGCGGCCGACACCGGCTACGAGGTGACCCTGAGCGCCGTGGCGTCCTCGCGCGCCGAGGCCGTCGCCGTCGAGGCCTTGCTTAGGGAGCGCTGCGACGCCCTCATCCTGCTCGCTCCCTCCAGCCCTTTGGAGACCCTGCACCAATGGGCGGCATACGCCCCCCTGGTCACCGTCGGACGACGGGAGCAGACGGACCGGTTCGGGATCGTCCGCAGCGACGACACCGAGGGCATGCGGCAGGCCGTGCACCATCTTGCCCAGCTCGGCCACCAGCGCGTCGCACACATCGACGGCGCGGGCGTCCCCGGCGCAGCGGACCGGCGCGCGAGCTATCGAGCCACCATGCGGCAACTGGGGCTGGCCGAACACATCGACCTGGTAAGCGGCGGACCCACGGAAGAGGACGGCGTTCGCGGAGCGCTCACTCTGCTGGAACGTCCTGCCCCTCCGAGCGCCGTGATCACCTTCAACGATCGGTGCGCAACTGGCGTCCTCAACGCGGCTGCCAGAGCCGGGGTTAAGGTCCCAGGCGAACTCTCCGTCGTCGGCTACGACGACTCCCGACCCGCCGGCCTTCCCCACGTGCAACTGACAACCGTCTCCCAGGACTTGCCCGCGATCGCAAGGGCGGCGGTCGAGATGGCGCTTGCCCAGATCGATGGCGCCCCTCCGCGCGAGGTCGTCGTCACGCCCCGGCTCGTCGTCCGGGACACGACCTGTCCCCCGCCCGCGGGCGGGGGTCAGCCCTGAAGACACCATCGCTCAGGGCGAGCTGCACCGCGCCTACCCCGAGCGTATCCAGGAACTCCACGGCAGGCGCCGCAGCGCCAGGCTGACCTCACGCACAGAGGGCAGGCGTCACGGTCCGCTACCTGGCCAGCCTCGGACACCGTCGGATCGCACACATCGACGGCGCCGACGGCCGACAGCGTGCCGCCGCGTCACGGGTCGACAACCCCGCCGCCAGCAGCGCCCGGGCGGCCTCACGCGCCGACGCCGCGGCCTCCTGCTGCGCCGCAGCCGCCGCGGCGCGCAGCTCCTCGGAACGCCGCGCGGCCTCGATGTAGGCCGTCGGCAGCACCGGCACCACCTCCACCTCGACCTCCCCTTCGGGCAGCCCCTCGATGTCGGGCCACCCTCAATAGGCGATCTTCTCACTGACGCCGGTGTGGAGGCTGCGGGTGGCGGCCTCGGCGATGGCCTGGGCCTTCAGCCCGTCCTCGAGCGACGGCT
The DNA here is from genome assembly GCA_964455495.1 of uncultured Tessaracoccus sp. GTDB lineage: Bacteria > Actinomycetota > Actinomycetes > Propionibacteriales > Propionibacteriaceae > Arachnia. The sequence continues at coordinate 4,628 of CAYVWO010000160.1, read as the reverse complement.
GGATCGGCGCGCCGGTCTCCAGCAGGTTCACGAAGTGCGCAAGCGCCAGCGCGTAGGTCGGCTGCATGCGCTCGAACCAGCCCGCATACATGTGCGACTCGGTGACCGCACCCGCCTGGTAGTGCGTCACCCGCCGGGCACGATGGCGCATCGACTCGACGAGGCCGGTGGAGCCGAGGGCCTCGATGCGCTCGTCGTAGCCATATCCCGTGCGGCGGTTGTTGTCGATCTGGACGAGGGCGCCGTCGGGCATCTTCAGCACGCAGACGGATGTGTCGACGTCGTCGTAGTCCGCGAGGCGCGGGTCCGCGAGGGCAGAGCCCGCGGCGAAGACCTCGACGGGGTCGGCGCCGGCGATCCAGCGGGCGAGGTCGAAGAAGTGCACGGTCTGATCCCGCATCTGGCCGCCGGATACCTTGACGTACTCCAGCGGCGGCACCTCGGGGCCGCGGGAGGTGAGCTGCACCAGCTCGACCTTCCCGACGCCGCCCGCGTCGACGATCCGCTTCAGCTCCGCGTGGTCGGGGTCGAAGCGCCGGTTGAAGTTCACCATCACCTTGGCGCCCTTCGCGTACTCGACAACCTCGCGGGCTCGCTCGAGGGACAGATCGATGGGCTTCTCGCAGAGCGCGGCCACGCCGGCGTCGACGGCGGCCTTGAGGTTGGCGGCGTGGGTGTCGGTGGAGGAGGCGATGAACACGGCGTCGACGCCGTCGATCGCCTCATCGACCGACGCGGCGGCCTTCGCGCCGTACTGGCCCGCGATCGCGGCGGCTCGGTCCGCGGCGGCGTCGTAGACCGACACGAACTCCACTCGGGGGTTCTCGGCGAGGTTACGGGCATGGACGGACCCGATGAATCCGGCACCGAGGAGGGCAAAACGCTGCATCGCTGGATCTCCTTCCGGAGGTTTGTGTAACGGTGACCTCGAGCGAGGACGCACCGAAGGTTGGACTACACTGGACCGGTCCAGCATATAACAGGAGACACCATGAAGATTGCCGGAGCCCCGATCAGCTGGGGTGTGTGCGAAGTCCCCGACTGGGGTTACCAGATGACGCCCGAGCGCGTGCTGACCGAGATGCGCAAGATCGGCCTGACCGCCACCGAGTTCGGCCCGCAGGGCTGGCTGCCGGTCGACGCCGAGGAGCGCGCCGCCGTCGTCGACCAGTACGGGCTGAAGCCGGTCGGCGCCTTCTTCCTCGCCGTCATGCACGATCCGGAGTTCGACCCGATCCCGCAGGTCGAGCAGGAGCTCAAGGCGTTCGAGGTGGCCGGGGGCGAGTTCCTCGTCCTCGCCGCCGACTCCGGCCGGGACGGCTACGACGACCGCCCCGTCCTCGACGAGCAGGGATGGGCGACGCTGTTCGCCAACCTCACGCGCATCCGCGAGGTGTGTGCGGCCAACGGCGTCACCGCCTGCCTGCATCCGCACTGGGGCACCATGGTCCAGAACGTCGACGAGGTCGTGCGCGTGCTCGACAACTCCACCGTCGGCCTGTGCCTGGACACGGGCCACCTGACCGCGGGCGGCGCGGACATCGTCGACCTCGTCGGGACGTACGCGGGCCGCGTCGACATCGTCCACGCCAAGGACGTCGACAAGGAGCTGACCGACAAGCTGCTGCCGGGCGAACTGACCTGGAGCGAGGGCATCAAGGCGGGCATGTTCACGCCGATCGGCCAGGGCGACATCGACTTCGCCGCGATCGTGAAGCTGCTCGACGACGCCAGCTTCGACGGCTACTGGGTGCTCGAACAGGACATCATGCTCGACGAGGAGCCCCCGGCCGACGGCGGTCCGGTCGAGAACGCGAAGGCCTCCTTCGCGGCCCTGGCCGCCCTCGCCTGATCGAGCGGTTCACGAGGATCGGCCTCCCGGACCGATCCTCGTGAACCGTTCCAGCGTGTTCCGGTCCGGGACGGATGCAACGCTAGGCTGTGCCGTGAGGAGGCGCATATGAGCGAGGAAAACACGCGGGCGCCAGGCCGCGCGCCCACGATCCGCGACGTCGCGGAGCGCGCGGGCGTCTCGAAGTCCCTCGTGTCCTCCGTGCTCCAGGGGAAGGGTCGCGTGAGCGACGCGAGCCGCGACGCCATCCAACAGGCGATCGCCGACCTGGGGTACCGACCGAACTCGCGGGCGCGGGCGCTCTCGCGGCAGCGTTCCGACACCGTCGGCGTCATCATCAACGACCTCAGCAACCCCTGGTTCATCGACCTCCTCGCGGGCCTCGCCGCCACGCTGCACAGCTCGGGGCTCTCGCCCCTGCTCACCGATCGCGCCACCGACCACCGGATCGGCGTCAGCTCGATAAGCAAGCTGCTCGGCCAGGACGTCGACGGCCTGGTCCTCGTCGGCACGATGCCCGACGACGAGGCGATCCAGCAGGCCGCGGGACAGCTGCCCATCGTGTTGGCAGGAACCCGCGACCCGAAGGTCCCGGGCACGGACATCGTCGTCAACGACGACAGGGCGGGCGCGCGCGCCGCGACGGAGCACCTGCTGCGCCTCGGCCACACGCGGATCGGCCACCTCAGCGGGCCCGACGCGATCGGCGCGCTGCGTCTCGCGGGTTTCCAGGAGGCGATGCGGACCGCCGGCCTCGACGCGGATGCCTACCACGAGCCTGCCGGCACCAGCGAGGAGGTCGGATACGCTGTCGCGAGGAGGCTTCTCACCCTCCAAGACCGGCCGACGGCGCTGCTGGCGTTCAACGACATGACGGCCATCGGCGCACTGTCGGCCGCCTACGACCTCGGCCTGAGCGTCCCTGAGGACCTGTCCTTGATCGGCTACGACAACACCTTCGTCGCGAGGATCCGGCACATCTCGCTGACCTCCGTCGACAACGGGAGCTTCGCCGTCGGCGCCCAGGCCGGGCGATTCCTGCTCGAGCGGCTGACCGCCCCGACGCTGCCGCAGCGCATCCACCAGGTGCCCGCCGAACTGCAGGTCCGCGGCTCGACGAGCACCCCGCGCTGAGCGAAGATGTAGGGATATCGCGACACTCCGCTATGTCGGGAAATCTTGACATCCGGAGCCCCGGCGACGACGCCCGCACCGGCTCACTCGCGCAACGTGCGACCGAGGGCGTCGAGCTTGCGCTCGACGGCGGCGATGCGGTCGCCGAGTTCCGACATCGCCCCGGGCTCGGGCTGCGTCGGGCCGCCGACGGCGCGGCGCCCACGAACGAACTTCAGGTAGCCGACGGCGATCGTCACCGCGAGTGCCACGGTGACGACGCCGAAGCGGAGCAGGCTGGTGTCGGCGGCGAACGCCATCCCCACCGCGTAGGCCATAGTGAACACGCCGCCGAGCAGGATGCCGTTTGAAAGCACCGCCTGCTGCTCGGGCAGGAACAGCGAGACGGCCAGGACCGCCGTCGCGAATAGCAACAGCAGGACGCCTGTCACGAGCGCCCAGTGGTCGTACGCCGCCTCCCAGGCCGCGCCGGTGTCGTCGCCGCCATACATCAGGTACTCGGGCTGCGGATAGAACGTGTTGACGCCGATCCCGACGAACGCGACCACCACTAGGCCGAGAAAGAACGCGAAGATGATCTGTAAACCAGCGTTGGCCTTCATGGTCCGACTCTACCGAGTCGGCGACGCACCTCGCCCCTCACATGGTCGCGATCCGACCGAGCACACCAGCGCCTCGCCAGCGAAACACAACTCAGGAAGGCACCGAGAGCCGCTCGATCGGCTGACCGGTAACCTCCGCGATGAGCTCAAAGTCCCGATCAACGTGCAGCACGGTGTACCCGGACATCTCAGCCACGGCCGCGATCAACAGATCAGGAACCTTCGCAGCCCGGTGGAACCCGCGCTCGGCAAGCATCCCCTGCACGGCAAGCGCGCGCGACTCCATCTTCGGGGTCATCGACTCCCGCAGCAGCTTCGACACCGGCGGTCCCTGCAACCCAGCACTCCAGTCCTGACCCGACCGCGCCGAGAACCCCAGCTCCAGCAGGGTGACCGTGGACACCCCGACCAAGCCCCGGTCGATCCGCTCGCGCCATAGCTCGGCGTCCTCCGACCGGTCCAGCCGAACGAAGGCCGACTTGTCGACCAACCAGCGATCTACCATGCCTGCGCCATCACGTCATCGTCGAGGGCATCGGCGAAGATCTCGGCGGACCTCGCGAGGTCCGCGCGCGTCACCGGCTCACCGAAGCGTCGCGCGAAGTTCTCAGTCTCGCGCCGAAGCAGCTCCGCCCGAGAGATCCCCATCCGCTCGGCCTGGGCGTCGATCGCCGCAACTGCCGCGTCGTCCACGTTCCTGATCAGTAGGTCCGTCATTGCCAACCACCCCTTTCGCTAACATAGGATATCATCACCGCACACCGGGACACCGAGCGCGGCGATGGTCGCCTACAACGACAACGCGGCTGCGTACGTCGGTTTCAGAGCCAAGACGACACCTGTGCGGCTGCGTACGTCCCCAGAGAGACACACGCAGCCGCAGTAACGCCAAAATCCCGATAGCCCAGGCGTTAGCAGCCGCGCTGAGGGATCGGCGCGCCTCCCGTGTACCAGCCGTACACCCCACCGGCCACGCGCGCGGCATACGGTTGGGGTCATGGATCAACGCAGCGAGGTCGGCGAGTTCCTCCGCAGCCGGC
>CAYVWO010000159.1:0-6513 GCA_964455495.1 uncultured Tessaracoccus sp. | reverse complement strand
TGGCGATGGCGTTCAGGGCCTGGTCAGCATCCTCAGCCAGCACAGTGATCAGTCGGGACACGGTCGGATCGGAAGCCACGCATCCGTAGACGCCGGGCTCGGCACGCAGCACGGAGACATCGCTGAGGGCTTCCCCACCCAGGACCAGACTGATCACCAGATCGCAGATGATCTTTCCCGGATCATGCACCGCCAAGGGTTTACGCCACCTACCCAGAGCCTGGGACAGGCCCCGGTCCAGCCCCGCCACGAGGATCGTTTCGGTCAGCAGCACCCCGCCAGCCTGACCGACCGCGGCCACCTTCGCCGCGTCAACATGGACCTTCGGATACAAGCCGGTAGTCTTCACCTCGAAGGTGCTCCTCGTCTTGAGAGTGATGTTTCAGTCGGAAGTCACATCATCCCAAGTCAGGGGCACTTTCGCTATCTCAACCCGCCGCCACAACCCACACCCCATGAAAGCGCGAGGCTAGAGGACGGTGTGGCGCTCGGGCGCGCGTTCGGGCACGGGGCGGGGATGGCCGAGGGGCTGGCGCGGTTCGACGCAGCGCGCCTGGCGAGGTGCCGCAGGGCCTCGGGCCGCTCCCGCAGAATGCTGGGCATCGGCGCCGGCTGGGCGGGGCCCGGGCCGGTGCGCGACGCGCTCGTACACGCGGGTGGCCGCTGGCTGCCGGTCACCCTTGCCGGCGGTGCATGAGGTCAGTCCTCGGGGCAATCGGGCTGGTGGGCAGTCGTTGCCGGTCTGGACCCGTATTTCCCGCTGTCCACAGCAACGTGTGTTGTCCGCGAATCTCGTCCACATATGGGATGCGGGAGCGGGCTTTCGGGGTGCGGTCTAGACATCACACCCGGTGACCGGCTGATCGGCAGCCGCTCACCGAAAGGAATCGCCATGACCACACTCGTTCCCCAGGCCGAGCGCCGACGCGCCCGTGTCCGCCGTCTCGCGGAGCGCGGCCTGACCACCGTCGAGTACGCCGTCGGCCTGCTCGCCGCGGCCGCCGCAGCGCTCGTCCTGCTTCGCATCTTCAACGACAACGAGTTCTTCCAGACGCTCTACACCTTCGTCGTCGACGCGTTCCGCAACGTCACCAGCGGGATGTAGCGAGATGCGGCCGCCGGGCGGCCGCCGGGGCCGCCCGGCGGACCGGTCTCCAGACAGGGGCATGGTGACGGTTGAGTTGGCGATCGGCGTGGTCGCGGCCACCCTCGTCGCCGCCTTCCTCGCGAGCCTCACGCTGTTGGGGGTGGCGCAGGCCGCGTGCGCCGAGACCGCCTCGCAGGTCGCGAGGCAGACGGCGCGCGGCGACGACGAGGCCGTGCGCGAGGCCAAGGGAAAGGCCCCTGCCGGTGCCGTCGTCGAGGCATCGAGTGACGGGCGGGGCGTCTCGGTGCGGGTGACGGCGCCGTTCCGGGTGCTCTCGTTGCCGCCCGTCGAGCTGAGCGCCGCGGCCTGGGCCGCGTACGAGCCGGGAATCGGGCCATGAGCCGCCGTTCCGGGGCCGCGTCGCGCCGGGTCCGCCCCATCAGAGGACGCGACGAGAGGGGGTCAGCCGGCGGGCTGCTGACCGTCGGGATCTGCCTCGTCGTGCTCGTGATGAGCCTCGCGGCGACGACGATCGTGGTGTGGGTGGCCCAGGCCCGGCATGCGCAGCAGGCCGCGGAGCTTGCCGCGCTGGCGGGCGCGGCCGCAGCCGTGGAGGGGCGCCCCGCGTGCGATGCCGCGGGCAGTGCGGCGGAGCGGAACGGGGCTCGGGTGGCCGAGTGCGTCGTGAAGGCCGCGGGGCGGTCCGTCGTCGTGGAGATCACGGTGGCCGAGGAGCTCTCGCCCGCCCCGTCCTGGGCGCGGCTGACGGTCAGCCGTCAGGCGACGGCGGGCACCTGATCCCTGGGCGGGCGGGCCAAAGGCATCGGCAAGAGGGCCCAAGGGCGAACCGGGGGGAGCTGGGGGAATAGGGTGAACGGCATGACCTATGTAGCCAACGCTGACCGCTATGCAGAGATGCCGTTTCGCCGCCTCGGGGCCTCGGGGCTGAAGCTCCCGGCCTTGTCGCTGGGCCTCTGGCACAACTTCGGCGACGACAAGCCCATCCAGACCCAGCGCGACATCCTGCGCCACGCCTTCGACCGGGGTGTGACGCACTTCGACCTGGCCAACAACTACGGACCGCCCTACGGCTCCGCGGAGACGAACTTCGGCCGCATCATGGCCGAGGACTTCGCGTCTTACCGCAACGAGCTGATCATCTCAAGCAAGGCGGGCTGGGACATGTGGCCCGGTCCCTACGGGTTCGGCGGCTCGCGCAAGTACCTGCTCAGCTCGCTGGACGACTCACTGGCGCGAATGCGGCTCGACTACGTCGACATCTTCTACCACCACCGCCCGGACCCGGAGACCCCGCTCGAGGAGACCATGGCGGCCCTCGACCAGGCCGTCCGCTCCGGCAAGGCGCTCTACGCGGGTATCTCCTCGTACTCGGCCCGCCTGACGCTGCGCGCGCAAGAGATCGCCCGGGATCTCGGCACCCCGCTCGTCATCCACCAGCCGTCGTACTCCATCCTCAACCGCTGGGTCGAGGACGGCGAGCCGAACCTGCTCCAGGCCTGCGCCCAGGCGGGCATGGGCGTGATCGCCTTCTCGCCGCTTGCCCAGGGCATGCTCACCGGCCGATACCTGGACGGCATCCCGGAGGGCTCGCGCGCCACGCAGGGCAAGTCGCTCAGCGCCGACTTCCTCTCCGAGGACAACATCGGCCGCCTGCGCGCGCTCAACGCCATCGCCGAGAGCCGCGGGCAGAGCCTCGCGCAGATGGCGCTGGCGTGGGTGCTGCGCGACCAGGGCGACGCGTCGGTCACCACCGTGCTGATCGGCGCCTCGTCGACGGCGCAGCTGGACGACAACCTCGGCGCGCTCGGCAACCTCGAGTTCTCCGCCGAAGAGCTGGCGGCCATCGACGAGCACAGCGGCGTCGAGGGCATCAACCTCTGGCAAGGGGCCACCGACTCTGTGAAGTGAGCCCGGACGCGGGCATGGGCCGGGGCCTGTCGCGCGACAGGCCACTAACATGACGCCCATGCCTGCACCCCTCCCCGTCGATGCCGCGCGCCTCCGCGCCGACCTGGCCGCCGCCTCCTACACCGTCGACGAGGTGCTCGCCCGCATCGGCGACCCCGGGCAGGAGGGCCTCGGTCGCAACTGCACCGTTCCCGCCGACGTCGCCCTCGGCGACGCGCGCGACCCGCTCGCGACGCTGATCCGGCTGTTCCTCCTCCAGAGGCCCGTCGCTGCCGCGGACCTCGACGGCGTCCTCGACGCCGAGCCGCTGATCGCCGCCGGGTACCTCGCCCAGGCCGACGACCTCGTCCGCGCCCGCGTCGACGTCCGCCCGTACGGCTCGCCCGACGACGGCGCCTCCGGCTGGCTGGTCGCCGACCCGACGCCCGGCCTCGACCACGTCGTCACCCCGACGGCGCCCGACTACGTGCTGGGCGCCTCCCCCGCGTCGACAACGCTGGCCCAGATAGCCATGCGCGCCCCCGTCGGGAGCGCGCTCGACCTTGGCACCGGCTGCGGCGTCCAGTCCCTCCACCTCGCGCGACACGCCGCCCGCATCGTCGGCACCGACGTCAACGCCCGGGCGCTGGAGCTGGCCGCGCTCACCGCCGCACTGAACGGCGCCGACGTCGACCTGCGCGAGGGATCGCTCTACGAGCCCGTCGCGGGGGAGCGGTTCGACCTCATCGTCTCCAACCCGCCGTTCGTGATGAGCCCGCCGCGCGCCGAGGCCGACACCCTGGCCTACCGCGAGGCCAACTTCGAGGCCGACGCGCTCGTCGAGACCCTCGTCCGCGGCGCCGCCGACCACCTCAACCCGGGAGGCAGCCTCCAGCTGCTGACCAACTGGGCGGTCCTCGACCAGCCCTGGGAGGAGCGGCTCCGCGGCTGGGTGCCCGACGGCTGCGACGCCTGGGTGATCGAGCGCGAGCGCCTCGACATCTACTCCTACATCGAGATGTGGCTCACCGACGCCGGGCTCGCCGGCACCGCGGGCTGGCGCGGCGCCTACGACGAGTGGCTCGCCTACTTCGACCGCCTCGGCATCCGCTCGGTCGGCATGGGCTGGATCCTGATCACCCGCGCCGGGCGGCCCGTGCCCCACCTGCGGTTCGAGAGCTGGCCCCACGCCGTCGTGCAGCCCGTAGGCGACGTCTTCGTCCGCCACGCCGCCGCTCTCGACGCCTTCCAGCTCCCCACCGCAGACCTGCTGGCCGCCCGTCCGCGCCTCGTCGACGTGGAGCAGGAGACCATCGGCCGGCCCGGCGCGGAGGACCCCGAGCACGTCGTCTTCCGCCAGCGCACGGGGCTGCTGCGCGCCGTCAAGGCCGACACCGCGCTGGCCGCGACGCTCGGCGCGCTCGACGGCGACCTCACCGTCGGGCAGGTCCTCGCCGCCGTCGCGCAGGTCCTCGATGCGGACGCCGCGGAGCTCGCCGCCGCCCTGCTTCCGGAGGTCCGCCAGGCCCTCCTCGACCAGCTGCTCGCGCTGGACGCGCGCTAGCCTCAGGCCCGGCCGCATTGACAGGCCAGGCTATTGTTCGACTCAGTCTCAACTCCCGGAGGGTCTTCCCTATGGCTTCCAAGCGTCTCGTGATCGTGGAGTCGCCCACCAAGGCGACCAAGATCGCCGGCTACCTCGGCCGCGACTACGTCGTCGAGTCGTCGCGCGGCCACGTCCGCGACCTTCCCACCTCGGCCGCCGAGGTTCCCGCGAAGTTCAAGGGTGAGAAGTGGGCGCGCACGGGCGTCAACGTCGACGACGACTTCCAGGCCATCTACGTCGTCTCGCCGGACAAGAAGGGCACCATCCGCGACCTCAAGGCCAAGCTGAAAGACGCCGACGAGCTCCTGCTCGCCACCGACGGTGACCGCGAGGGCGAGGCCATCGCGTGGCACCTCAAGGAGGAGCTGAAGCCGAAGGTCCCGGTCAAGCGCATGGTGTTCCACGAGATCACCAAGTCGGCCATCCTCGAGGCCGTCGCGAACCCCCGCGACATCGACGTCGACTTGGTCGACGCGCAGGAGACCCGCCGCATCCTCGACCGCCTTTACGGCTACGAGGTCTCGCCCGGGTTGTGGAAGAAGGTCATGCCGCGGCTCTCGGCCGGCCGCGTGCAGTCGGTGGCGACCCGCCTGGTCGTCGACCGCGAGCGCGACCGCATCGCGTTCGTCCCGGCCTCCTACTGGGACCTCGACGTCACCCTCGACGCCGGCGCGGACGCCGACCCCCGTAACTTCCCCGCCCGCCTCTCCGAGGTCGGCGGGACGCGCGTCGCCCAGGGTCGAGACTTCGATTCCTCCGGCGCGCTCACCGGCGGGCAGGCCCTCGTGCTTGACGAGGCCGCCGCGAAGGCGCTCGCCGACGCCCTCCAGGCGGCGACGCTCACCGTCGCCTCCGTCGAGGCGAAGCCGTACACGCGCCGCCCCTACGAGCCGTTCCGCACCACGACGCTGCAGCAGGAGGCCGGCCGCAAGCTGGGCTTCTCCGCGCAGCGCGCGATGTCGGTGGCGCAGGAGCTGTACGAGAAGGGCTTCATCACCTACATGCGCACCGACTCGGTGACGCTGTCCGGCCAGGCCATCTCGGCCGCGCGCCGGGCGGTCGCCGAACTGTTCGGCGACCGCTTCCTGCCCGCGAAGCCCCGCGTCTACGCGTCGAAGGTCAAGAACGCGCAGGAGGCCCACGAGGCCATCCGCCCCGCGGGCGACACCTTCGCGCACCCCGACAAGACGGGGCTGGTCGGCGACGCTTTCCGCCTCTACCAGCTGATCTGGCGCCGCACGCTCGCCTCGCAGATGGCCGACGCCCGCGGCGAGTCCGTCTCGGTCGCCGTCGACGCGAAGCTGGCCGAGACCTCCGTACTCGGCCGCGAGGTCGGCGCCGCGCGCCTCGTGGCCTCGGGCCGCACCATCACGTTCCCCGGCTTCCTCAAGGCCTACGTCCAGGGCACCGACGACGACTCGGCCTCCGACGACGCGCAGACCCGCCTCCCCATCCTCGAGAAGGGGCAGGGGCTCGACGTCGCCAAGGTCGCCCCCGCCGGGCACGAGACCCGCGCTCCCGCCCGCTACACCGAGCCGTCGCTCGTGGCGAAGCTTGAGGAGCTGGAGATCGGCCGCCCGTCGACCTACGCCTCGATCATCCGCACCATCACCGCCCGCGACTACGTGTTCAAGAAGGGCTCGGCGCTCGTCCCGACCTGGCTGGCCTTCGCCGTGACGCGCCTGCTCGAGGAGCACTTCTCGGAGCTCGTCGACTACGCGTTCACCGCGCAACTCGAGGAGCAGCTCGACGAGATCGCCTCGGGCGAGGCGCGGCGCCTGCGCGTGCTCACAGACTTCTACTTCGGCCCCGACGGCGACGCTCAGCAGGGCTTGGAGACCCTGGTCACCGAGCTGGGCGAGATCGACGCCCGCGCGCTGTCGACCTTCCCGCTGCGCGATTCCGGAATCGA
>CAYVWO010000158.1:0-6530 GCA_964455495.1 uncultured Tessaracoccus sp. | reverse complement strand
AGGGCGGCGCGCTAACCAACTGCGCTACGGGGCCAATTTCTTGACCTGCTGGCTGGACCAGCCAGGTAACTATAGCGTGACTTCGCCGAGCTTGTCACATCGAGCAAAGTCCCTTGTCACTACCAGTTTGCCACCCCGGATGGTTCTCCGCGGCGACGATCGGCGTGGTCGCGGCGGAGACGACCGAGGCGACGGTGTTGGCGGCCTCGGCCGCGACCCGCGGGTGACCCGGCTCGTCGTCAGCGGCGCCGAACAAGGACGACCGCGTCGTCGAGGGCCGCGGACTGCCCATCAGGACCGACGGCCTGACGTGAGCGGGTCTCGGCGACGACGACGTCCCAGGCGTCAGGGTCGAGGCCGAGGTGGTCGAGTTCCTCGGCGGGGCTGAGGAAGCGGTGCTCGTGGCGGGGCGCGGTTGACCAGGGCGGGAAGTCGGCGTGCGAGATGATGAGCAGGTGACCGCCGGGGGCGACGCGCTCGGCCGCCTGGCGCAGGATGTCCCCGCGGGGCAGATCCACGGGAGAGTGCAGGAAGCTCGCCGAGACGAGATCGTACGAACCGGTCGGGAGGGTGGCGAGGTCGGCCGCCAGGAACCTCGCCTGGTCGGGGTCGAAGCCGGACGACTCGGCGGCCTCGGAGGCGCGGCGGATCGCCGTGGGTGAGATGTCGACGCCGGTGGCCTCCCAGCCGTGTTGGGCGAGCCAGATGACGTCGGCGCCCTCGCCGCAACCCAGGTCGAGCGCCCTTCCGGGCACGAGGGTGGCGGCGATGTCGGCGAGCGTCTTGTTGACCTTGCCGGACCAGACGCGGTCGGCCCCGGCGTAGCGGTCCTCCCAGAAGTCGACGGGCGCGACGGTCGGCCGTACCTGCGGGTCGTTGGCTTCGTCGAAGTCCCAGGCGACGAGGGCGGCGTTGACGGCCGCGCCGGTGAAGGAGCCGGCACCGATCGACATAGGCACGTTCGCTCCGGGGTTCACGACGTTGCCGACCGCCCAGATACGTTCGTCGCTGGTCCGGCCGGTGGGGTCGACGGCGAGGAACGACCCGAACGGGGTCTCGGAGCGGGCCAGGTCGAGCGGCCCGAGGAACCCGTCGTGCGGACGCAAGGTCCCGGCGGTGAAGATCGCGTCGACCGGCACCTTCCGCCCGTCATCCAGTCGCACGGCCTCGATCGCGGTGCCCTCCCCGACGATCGCCGCCACCGCGGCGGGTTCGAGGGCGACGCCGCGAGATCGCAGCCGCCGCTCCGCCTCAGGGGTCAAAGCTCCGAGGCCGGCGGTGAAGACGGTGACGCGGTCGCTCCATTGCCGGATGAGTTCGGCCTGATGCAGGCCAAGCGGCGAGGTGGTGAGCACACCGAGGTGCTGGTCGCGGACCTCCCAACCATGGCAGTAGGGGCAGTGGAGCACCGTCGTCCCCCACCTCTCGGCCAGGCCGGGGACGTCGGGAAGGTCATCGCTCAGCCCGGTCGCGACGACCAGCGCCCGGGCGTCGCGCGCCACGCCGTCGGAGGTGGTGATCAGCAGGCCGCCCGGGCGGTGCTCGACGTCGGCGAGGGCCCCAGCGGCGAACTCGACGCCGTAGCCGACGGCCTCGGCGCGCCCCGTGGCCAGGAGCTCGCCCGGCGGGACGCCGTCTAGGCCCAGCACGCCGTGCATGTGCGAGGCGTAGCGGTTGCGCGGGCTGCCCTCGTCGATCACCAACACCCGCCTACGCGAGCGGCCGAGCATCAGCGCGGCCGACAGGCCGGCGGGGCCGCCACCCGCGACGACCACATCCCAGGAATCATTCGTCATGCGCCCATCCTGTGCGACACAATGACAAAGACGCAAACAAATTTGCCGAATCAGCAAGGAGGCGGCCATGCGCGAGGAACTCGAGCAGATCGGGCCCAGGCTGCGCGCGATCCGCCAGGCCCACGGCCTGACCCTGGAGGAACTCGCCGCAGCCTCGGGCATGTCGGCGAGCACCCTCTCCCGGCTGGAGTCCGGCAAGCGCCAGGCAAGCCTGGAACTCCTGCTCCCGCTGACCCGGCGCCTCGGCCTCCGCCTCGACGACCTCATCCCCCCACAACAGGCCGACCCGCGCGTGCGCCGTCCGGTCATCCGCCGCGACGGCATGGTCATCGTCCCACTCGTGCCCGAGGGCTCGCCGATCCTGACCTACAAGATCACCTACCCGCCCACCAGCTCCCTCCCCGACCTGCGCGTCCACGACGGATACGAATGGCTCTACGTCCTCGCGGGAAGGCTCCGCCTCCGCCTCGGCGAACAGGACTTGACGCTGAGCCGCGGCGAGGCCGCCGAGTTCGACACCCGAACCCCGCACGCGATGTCCGCCACCGGCGGACGCCCCGCCCAGGTCATCAGCATCTTCAACGAGGCCGGCGCCCGCATGCACACCCACACCACCGACCACTGAGCCGAGGGTGAGGGTGATCGATCCCGAGCTCTCTGTCTACGCGCTCGTCCGGGCGCAAGGTTCGAAAAAGGCCCGGACCCTCCGTGTGGTCACGTGCGGACAGGTTCGAGCCTTGAACGTTTGGCATCCCCAACGGGATTCGAACCCGTGCTGCCGCCGTGAAAGGGCGGAGTCCTAGGCCGCTAGACGATGGGGACCAGCGCGACCAAGCATAGGGGGTGCGCCGGGAATGCTCAAAGCTACGATGACGCCGGGAGGAGCCCGTTGCGCGCGTAGCACCGCAAGAAGCGCGCGTACTCCTCGAACACCCGCGCTCTGACCTCCGGGGCGGACAGCACCAGGTCGTGCAGCGCGCCGGGGAAACGGGCGATCACCACCAGGCGGCCGAGGCCGTGGGCGCGCTCGGCGATCCGGTCGACGTCGAGCACCGTGTCCACCGTCTTCAGCTCCTCATCCCACTTGCGCCGGAACTCGCTGCGCTCCGAGATCGCCACCAGGACCGGGCAGTCGATCTCCAAGCCCTCAGCCACCGTGGCGTGGCCCTCCATGATGGCCGCGAGCCAGCCGATGCGCAGGAGGAACGCGGGGTCGCCCTTGAGGTTCAGGTTGTACACCCACTCGCCATCCTGGTCCGCCCGGATCGAGCGCCGGTAGTGTCTGATCTCGGCGGCGGGCAGCGCGGTCGTCGGCGCCACGGCGCGGACGGCGCTGAACACCGACTGCGTCGTCGGCCGGAGAATGGAGTTGCCCTGCAGCTCGAGCCAAGGCGCGTTGAGCACGAGGGCGGCGAAGGTGCCGGGCCGCTCGCTGGCGTACAGGCAGCCGACCAGCCCGCCCGTCGAGTGGCCCATCAGGACGATGCTGTCGTGCCCCTCCGCGCGAAGCTGCTCGACGGCAAGGTCCAGCTCGACGAAGTAGTGCGTCAGGTCCACGATGTAGCCGGCGAGCTGCTTCGGGCGCAGCGATCGGCCGTAGCGGCGCAGGTCTAGCGCGTAGAAGTCGTAGCCGAGGCGCTCGATCTCGTCGGCAAGATGCGTCTGGAAGAAGTAGTCGTTCCAGCCGTGGACGTAGAGCAGCGCCGAGCTGGAGCGGGGGCCGTCGCGGCGCACGAGCGTCGCCACCAGCGAGTTCTCGGGCTCCAGAGCGTAGGTCGGCTCCTCGGGCAGCGGGAAGACCAGCTGCTCGTAGCCGTCGAGCTCGGTGTCAGGCGACCAATCGCCCATGGCAAGGGCTACGACGAGGCGCGCTCGTCGTCCTCATCCTCGTAGTCCGCGTACTGGTCAGCGAGGTCGGAGTACGCGTCGGGGATGTCCTCGACCACCTCGACGTACTCCCCGTAGGAGTCGCTGCTGCGGAGCTCACGCTCCAGAGATGCGAAATCGGTGTCCACCGCGCGATACTTCAAATCGCGGGCCACCCTTGTCTGCTTCGCCTTTGCACGGCCGCGCCCCATATCGGGTCGACCCCCTTGCCTTGTGTCCCTCGCGGCCTTGCCGCGGAATGCTTAACCAACTCGTGGGGTACAGGCTACCCAATCCCCGGAGTTCCGCCAAAGCCCCGAGGGCGCGCGGACGAGGCCCGGTCAGGCCGCCGGATGCGCTAAGCCGAGCCGCGCCGTCGGCACGTCCTTGGTCTCCCGGGCGGTGAGCGCGCTGACCGCCGCGACGAGGCAGATCACGGCCGTGAAGGCCGAGATCACGACCCACCCGCCCTCGCGCACGCCGCCGAGCCCGGCCACGATCGACGGCGCGAAGCCCGCCATCAGGAAGCCCAGCTGCGTGCCGATCGCCATCCCGGAGAACCGCACCTTCGTGCTGAACATCTCCCCATAGAACGACGGCCAGACGGCGTTGGCCGCGGCGTAGCCGCAGGAGAACGTGAGGACGGCAAGCGCGAACGTCAGGAGTACGTTCCCCGAGCTCATCGAGAGCATGTAGAACGGCATGAACACCGCCGAGGACACGGCCCCGTAGACGAACACCGGCTTGCGACCGATCCTGTCGGCCAGCATCCCGAACAGGGGCTGGGTAGCGAGCGCGCCCACGTTGGCCGCGACCACCAGCCACAGCGTCAGCGACGCCTGCAGCCCGACCTCCTTGCCGTAGGCCAGCGCGAGGTTGCCGAACACCGTCGAGACGGCGGCGATGAACGCGCAGCAGATGACGCGCACGACGTCGCGCCAGTGGTGCGTCATCAGCGCGACGAACGGCACCTTCGCGATCTCGCCGCCCTTCTTCGCGTCCTCGAACACCGGGGTCTCGTGCAGGCTGCGACGGATCCAGAACGCGACGAGCACGACGACGGCGCTCAGCCAGAACGGCACGCGCCAGCCCCAGCTGAACTTGATGTCGTCGGGCAGCGCCATGACGGGGATGAAGATCAGCGCGGCGAGGATCTGCCCGCCCTGCGTGCCCGTGAGCGTCCATGACGTGAAGAAGGATCGGCGATGGTCGGGGGCGTGCTCAAGCGTAAGCGACGACGCGCCCGCCTGCTCCCCCGCCGCCGACAGGCCCTGCATCAGCCGACACAGCACCAGGAGCACGGGCGCCCACCAGCCGATGGTGTCGAAGGTCGGGAGGCAGCCGATGATGAACGTCGAGAGGCCCATCAGCACCAGGGTGAACATCAGCACCTTCTGCCTTCCGACGCGGTCGCCGAAGTGGCCGAGCACGACGGCGCCGATGGGCCGGGCGATGTACGCGAAGCCGAACGTCATGAATGACATCACCAGCGCGGCCTGGCCGTCGCTTCCGAAGAAGATCCTCGGGAAGATCAGCGCGGAGGCCGAGCCGAAGATGAAGAAGTCGTAGTACTCGACCGCGGAGCCCATGAAGCTGGCCACCGCCGCCCGGACGGGGGTGCGGCGAGGGGTTTGCGTCGTCGTCGGCATGGGTGCTCCTTGGCTAGTTCTGCTCGGCGGCGAGGAGGTGGAGGAAGTGGCGCCGCATGCGCCCGGGATCGGGCTGGAGGCCGGTGATCAGCTCCATGGCCTCGACGGCTTGGAAGACGGCCATACGCCCGCCGTCGAGCGTCGCGCAGCCGAGGCCGCGGGCGACGGTCAGGAGGCGGGTTCGCAGGGGGCGGTAGACGATGTCGGAGACCCAGAGGTCGCCGCGCAGGAGGGCCTCGTCGAGCGGCATCCCCGGGTGGTGGTGCATGCCGATGGGCGTGCAGTTGACGATCCCGGTGGCGTCGGCGAGCGCGTCCGGGAGGTCGGCGGGGGTTGCCGAGTCGACCCGGGCGTGCCTGTGGGAGCCAAGCGCGGAAGCCAGCTCGGCGGCCCTTTCGCCGTCGACATCGACGATGGTGAGCCGCTCGGCGCCCAGCCGCAGCAGCGCGTCGGCCACGCCGCTGCCTCCGCCGCCCGCGCCGAGGAGCACGATGCGGCCGAGGTCGGCGCCGGGCAGGCCCGCCCGGAAGGCGCGCTCGTAGCCGCTGGTATCGGTGTTGTAGCCGACGGCACCCGCGTCGTCGGTGAACACGACGGTGTTGACCGAGCCGAGCCGCAGCGCCGTCGGATCCACGTGATCGAGGAGGTCCACCACCGCACGCTTGCACGGGAAGGTGATGTTGAGGGCGTCGTAGCCGAGCTTGCGCGCCCAGTCGAGGATCTCGGGCAGTTGCTCAGGCGCCAGACCCAGCGCGTCGAGGTCAATGGGGCGGTAGACGTAGCTCACGCCGAGCGCGGCGGCCTCCGCCATGTGCATGGGCGGGGTGAACGACGGCAGCACTCCCGAGCCGACCAGGCCGACGAGGTAGGGCCGCCTCGGCGCGGCGCTGGGGGACGTCACGAGGCGAGGATAGTTGACGAACGCAGGGTGTTCGCGAGCGGGCCGATGGATGGATGCCGCGCTGGGGGCGTGGATGCATGCCGCTCTGGGTAAGCTGTAGCCGCCGATCCGAGCCTGATCACTAGGAGTTATTGCCGCCATGGGCACGATCATCTACACCCTCACCGACGAGGCCCCCCTCCTTGCCACCTACTCTTTCCTCCCGGTCGTCAACGCCTTCGCCGACCAGGCCGGGGTCGACGTCGAGACGCGCGACATCTCGCTGGCCGGGCGCATCCTCGCCCAGGGGCGGGGCGAGGTCCCGGAAACGGGGCATGT
>CAYVWO010000157.1:0-6558 GCA_964455495.1 uncultured Tessaracoccus sp. | reverse complement strand
GACGTGTCCGCGATCACCCGTCAGGGTCTCGACGAGCTGCTGGAGGCCGTCGTCCTCACCGCGGACGCGGCCCTCGACCTGCGCGCCAACCCCGACATGCCCGCCCAGGGCGTGGCCATCGAGGCGCACCTCGACAAGGGCCGCGGCCCTATCGCCACCGTGCTCATCCACCGCGGCACGCTGCGCATCGGTGATTCGGTCGTGGCCGGATCGGCCCACGGCCGCGTCCGCGCCCTGATCAACGACCAGGGCGACACCGTCACCGAGGCCGCGCCGTCGATGCCGGTCCAGGTGCTCGGCCTGACGTCGGTCCCCGGCGCCGGCGACAACTTCCTCGTTGTCGACGACGACCGCATGGCCCGCCAGATCGCCGACAAGCGCGAGGCGCGGATGCGCGCCGCGATGCAGGCCAAGACCAGCCGCCGCAAGACCCTCGACCAGCTGTTCGACGAGCTGCAGAGGGGCGAGGCGCAGGAACTCCTGCTCATCCTCAAGGGCGACGGGGCAGGCTCCGTCGAGGCCCTGGAAGATGCGCTCAGCAAGATCGAGGTCAGCGACGAGGTGTCGCTCCGGGTCATCGACCGCGGCGTCGGCGCCATCACCGAGACCAACGTCTCGCTGGCGGCCGCGTCGAAGGCCGTCATCATCGGCTTCAACGTCCGCCCGACGCCGCACGCGCAGCAGATGGCGGACCGCGAGAACGTGGACATGCGGTTCTACTCGGTCATCTACTCCGCGATCGACGAGATCGAGGCCGCGCTCAAGGGCATGCTCAAGCCGATCTACGCCGAGGAGGTGCGAGGCCAGGCGGAGATCCGCGAGGTGTTCCGCTCCTCGAAGTTCGGCAACATCGCCGGCTGCATGGTCACCGACGGGTTCATGCGGCGCAACGCCAAGGCGCGCCTGCTCCGCGACGGTGTGGTGGTCGCCGAGACCTCCATCGCGTCGCTGCGGCGCGAGAAGGACGACGCCACCGAGGTCCGCGAGGGCTTCGAGTGCGGCATCACGCTCAGCAACTACAACGACATCAAGATCGGGGACGTCATCGAGACGTTCGAGATGGTGGAGAAGGAGCGCGACTGATGTCCGGACGTACGGCGAAGCTGGCCGATCAGATCAAGGTGGTGATCGCCCAGGCCCTCGAGCGCAGGGTGAAGGACCCCCGCCTGGGGTTCCTGACGATCACCGAGGTGCGGCTGACCGGCGACAACCGCGAGGCGACCGTGTTCTACACGGTGCTGGGCGACGACGCGGAGCGGGCCGGCACGGCCGCGGCGCTCGAGTCGGCGACCGGCATGCTCCGCACCGCCGTCGGCACGCAGCTGGGGATCAAGTTCGCCCCGACGCTGGCCTTCGTGCTCGACGCGACGCCCGAGTCTGCCAAGCAGATCGAGGATCTGCTTGCCCAGGTGCAGGCGGCTGACGCGGCGGCCGCCGCGTCGGCGGTCGGCAAGGAGTTCGCGGGCGAGGCGGATCCGTACCGCAAGCCGCGCGACGCCGAGGAGGACGACGAGCAGTGAGCTCGTCCTCCGGGGTGGTGATCGTCGACAAGCCGTCGGGGGTCACCTCCCACCAGGTGGTAGGCCGTCTTCGGCGGCTGCTCGGCACCCGCAAGGTCGGGCACGCCGGCACGCTGGATCCGATGGCCACCGGGGTGCTGATCCTCGGGGTCAATCGGGCCACCCGGATGCTCGGCCACCTCGCGCTGCACGACAAGCGTTACCTGGCCACCGTTCGCCTCGGCGCGTCGTCCAACACCGACGACGCCGACGGCGAGGTGGTCTCCATTGCCGACGCGTCGGCCCTGACCAGGGACGACGTCGACGGCGCGCTGGAGCCTCAGCGCGGCCACATCCTCCAGGTGCCCACGACGGTGTCGGCCATCAAGGTCGACGGCAAGCGCGCCTACGCGCTCGCCCGCGCGGGGGAACAGGTCGAGCTGAAGGCCCGGCCAGTGACCGTCTCGCGGCTCGACGTCCTCGACGTGCGGGTCGCGGGAGAGATGTGTGATGTCGACCTCGACGTCGAGTGCTCGTCCGGCACCTACGTCCGGGCCATCGCTCGCGACCTCGGCGCCGCGCTCGGCGTCGGCGGGCACCTGGTGGCGCTGCGCCGCACCCGCATCGGGCGCTACAGCCTCGACGACGCCGTGACGCTCGGCGACGAACCGCCCGCCCTCATGTCCATGGCGGACGCCGCCCGGCTCAGCTTCCCTGTCGTCGACCTGACCGAGGACCAGGCCAGGGACGTCGGCTTTGGCCGCGCGCTGGAGCTGGCCGTGCCGTCGGACCCGACCGGGCTGATCGCGCCGTCCGGGGAACTGCTGGCGCTCTACCGCCCGACGGAGGCCGGGTCGCGCCCGGTTGCGGTGCTCGTGTGACCGTGCCAGATTTGGCCATTGTGGGAGATAAGGCACAGGCGACGGTCGTCGTCATCGGCAACTTCGACGGCGTGCACCGCGGGCACCAGAGGGTGCTGGCGGAGGCGCGCCTCGACGTCGAGCTTCCGCTAACGGTCGTCACGTTCTGGCCGCACCCGGTCAGCGTGCTGCGGCCCGAGCGGGCGCCGAAGCTCCTGACGGATCTCCGCACCCGCATCGACCTGCTCAAGCACGCCGGCGCGCACGAGGTGCGCGTCATTCGCTTCGGCCCGGATGTGGCGTCGATGACCCCAGAGGCGGTCGTCGAGCGATTCCTCGTGCCCCTGCACCCCGCCAGGATCGTGGTGGGGGAGAACTTCCGCTTCGGCGCCAAGGCTGCGGGCGATGTCGCGACCCTGACCCGCCTGGGTGAGGGCAGGTTCGAGGTCCGGCACCTGCCGCTCGAGGCCGTCGACGCCAAGGTGTCCTGCTCCACGGGCATCCGCGACGCCCTGGAGGAGGGCGACGTCGCCGGGGCCGCCAGGCACCTCGGCAGGCCTTTCCGGTTCCGCGGCGTCGTCGTGGTGGGCGATCAGCGCGGCCGCGAGCTGGGCTTCCCGACGGCGAACCTAACCGTTCCGCGGGAGATGGCGGTGCCCGCCGACGGCGTGTACGCGGGCTGGGTGACGGTGCTGGACCAGCCCGGGGCCCGGCCGATGGCCGCGGCGATCTCCGTCGGCAGCAACCCGACGTTCGATGGAGCCGACCGCCGCGTCGAGAGCTACGTCCTTGACCGCACCGACCTCGAGCTCTACGGCTCCGAGATCGCCGTCGACTTCGTGGCTAGGCTCCGCGGCCAGGTTCGCTTCGACGGCATCGACGCGCTGATCACCCAGATGACCGCGGACGTCGACGAGGCCCGCCGGATCCTCTCCCACGCTCCTTGAGCCGGGCGCGACCGCGCCGAAAGGTCAGCGCGCGGTCAGCGACTTCTTGTAGATCGCGTAGTGCGTGCTGGGCTGCTGCCCCTCCTCGACCTGCTGGACCTCCGGCTCGTCGACGAAGAGGTGTTCGCCGGTGGGGTGGTACTCCAGGGAGATGTACAGGGGCACGGCCCGGTAGTTGTTGGGGTCGACGGCGAGGTACACGGCGGCGTGGCCGGCCTGTCGGGCCTCATCCTCGACGTAGCGGGTGAGCGCGCGGCCGGCGCCCTTGCGGCGGGCCGTGGGGTAGACGTACATGTTGCGCAGCTCGGGCGTCATCTGGTCGGCGTCGAAGTCGAGGATGGCCGTGCCCAGGATCTCGTCTTCGTCGACGGCCACCGCGAAGATCAGGCCACCGGCCTCCTGCTGGGCGAAGTGCTCGTCGACGAGGTTCAGCTCGGGACGGTACTGCGCCGGGCGTAGGCGATCAAGGTCTTCCGCAGTAGCGCGCCGGACGGTGACAGCCATGGGTGCTCCTTGAAATGCTATCTCGGTGGAGCCCCCACCCTACCTTGTCGCGGATGCTCGGAAGGCCCTCGGGGCCGACGTCTCGTCGTTGTTCGCGGCGGGCGCGATTAGGCGCGCGCCGGGCCCGGTGATAGCCTTCCCAGGTTGCCGTCAACCGGCCACGGCCCCGTAAGAGTCCCGACCGCACCCGCGACAGGGACGCCGTGCAGCGAACCGAGAGGAGCTCCAGAACATGGACGCCGATTTGAAGAAGAAGACCATCGAAGAGTACGCGACCGCTGAGGGCGACACCGGCTCGCCCGACGTGCAGATCGCGCTGCTGACCAAGCGCATCGCTCACCTGACCGAGCACCTGAAGCAGCACAAGCACGATCACCACAGCCACCGCGGCCTGATGCTGATGGTCGGCAAGCGCCGCCGTCTGCTGAACTACGTCGCCAAGAACGACATCGAGCACTACCGCGCTCTGATCGCTCGCCTCGGCCTGCGTCGCTGACCCTTTCCTTACCTCTCAGGGCACCCCGTTCGCGGGGTGCCCTGAGTCGTTTACACGCCCCTTGAGCCGTGCCCGAAGCGCGAGCGCGTGGGCGCGCGTCGCAAGGTTCTGGCGCCCGGTTCACGGAGTGTCTAGCCGTGCAGGTAGCTGACGAGCTGCTCCTGCTCGTGCTGGAGCTGGTCGATCCGGCTCTTGACGATGTCGCCGATCGAGACGATCGCCGCGAGGTGGCCGTCGACGACGACGGGGAAGTGCCGGACCCGCAGCTCCGTCATGGCGGAGGCCACCTCGGCGAGGTCGTCGGACATGCCGCAGACGTGCACCGTCTCCGTCATGAGCGAGGAGATCGGCTCGTCGAGCGCGGCGGCGCCCTGCCGGTAGATGGCGCCCACGACGTCCCGCTCTCCCACGATCCCGACGATGGCGTCGCCGTCGGTGACGACGACCGCGCCGATGCGGTTCTCGGTCAGGAGCCGCACGAGCTCTCTCACGGATTGATCGGCGCGCGCGGTGATGACCGTGCTGCCCTTGCTGCTGACGATGTCGTTGATGCGCATGCTCCACGCTATCCCCGAAACGCGGGCGAGACCAGGGCCGCGGAAAAACGACATCGCGTTTTCGAGAGGCGCATGACCTCATCGCGCCACGCACGAATGCGGGGGAAGCGAGGGAGGGGGTAGCATGACCCTGGACCATTTCGTGGTCTGAGACAGTAACAGCCGCCCAACCGGGTGTGAGTCTGGTCCTCGGTAGTGGCCTTCGGGAGCGAAATCGCGCCCCGCGGGCCTCGATCGAAGACCGGCTGGCGCTTCGCGGGGAGAACACCCGCGCCGGTTCGGGCTGCGCCCGAACGAAAGGAGCCTGTCCATGGAAGGACAAGGCATTCAGTTTTCCGAGGCCGTGATCGACAACGGCACCTACGGCACCCACACCGTCCGCTTCGAAGCCGGGCAGCTCGCCCAGCAGGCCGACGGATCTGCCGCCGTCTACCTCGACGGCGACACCATGCTGCTGTCGGCGACGACCGCGCAGAAGACCCCGCGCGACGCCATCGACTTCTTCCCGCTCACCGTCGACGTCGAGGAGCGGATGTACGCCGCGGGCCGCATCCCCGGCTCGTTCTTCCGCCGCGAGGGCCGCCCGGGCGAGGGCGCCATCCTGGCGTGCCGCCTGATCGACCGCCCGCTGCGCCCGGCGTTCGTCAAGGGCCTGCGCAACGAGGTCCAGGTCGTCGTGACCGTCCTCGCGCTGAACCCGGCGGTCATCTACGACGTCGTCGCGATCAACGCGGCGTCGATGTCGACCCAGCTCGCCGGCCTGCCGTTCTCCGGCCCCATCGGCGGCGTGCGCGTCGCCCTCATCGACGACCAGTGGGTCGCCTTCCCGACCGTCGAGCAGGTGGCGAAGTCCACCTTCCAGATGGTCGTCGCGGGCCGCGTGCTGGCCGACGGCGACGTCGCCATCATGATGGTCGAGGCCGGCGGCACGGACGCCACCTGGGAGCTCGTCCGCGCGGGCAAGACCGCGCCGACCGAGGAGATCGTCGGCCAGGGCCTCGAGGCCGCCAAGCCGTTCATCAAGGCGCTGTGCGACGCGCAGTCCGAGCTGGCCGCGAAGCTGCCCCGCGAGACCTACGACTTCCCCGTCTTCCGCGACTACCAGGACGACGTGTTCGCCGCCGTCGAGGAGGCCGCCGCCGACCGTGTCGCCGAGGCCATGCGCATCGCCGGCAAGCAGGACCGCGACGAGGCAACCCACGCCATCCGCGCGGACGTGCAGGCCCAGCTGGCCGAGCGCTTCGACGGCCGCGGCAACGAGGTCTCCGCCGCCCTCAAGGCGCTGACCAAGAAGATCGTGCGCCACCGCACCCTCACCGAGGGCGTCCGCATCGACGGCCGCGGCCCGAGCGACATCCGCGAGCTGTCGGCCGAGGTCGCCGTCATCCCGCGCGTCCACGGCTGGGCGCTGTTCCAGCGCGGCGGGACCCAGATCCTGGGCGTCTCCACGCTGAACAGGCTCGACATGGTGCAGAAGATCGACACGCTCTCGCCGGTGACGCGCAAGCGGTACATGCACAACTACAACTTCCCGCCGTTCTCGACCGGCGAGACCGGTCGCGTCGGCTCCCCGAAGCGGCGCGAGATCGGCCACGGCGCGCTCGCCGAGCGCGCGATCGCGCCGGTGCTGCCCACCCGCAGCGAGTTCCCCTACGCCATCCGCCAGGTCTCCGAGGCGCTGGGCTCCAACGGCTC
>CAYVWO010000156.1:0-6576 GCA_964455495.1 uncultured Tessaracoccus sp. | reverse complement strand
GGCGGCCGTTGACCCGGCTGACGCTCGACGTCTCGACGGGCTGCTCGACGACGGTTCGGCCATGATGGACCCCATGAAGCGTCCACCGAGTACGGGAGATCCCGAGCGCGACGCCCTCATGGCCGAGATCATGAGCGTGAACGACCGGATCCACGCCCGGTCGATGGAGCTCTTCGGCCCCGTCGAGCTCCCCGAGGACCTGACGATGCAGCAGATGCGCGTCCTCGGCCTCGTCGGCCACGAGCCCGGCCTCACGGGCCAGGAGCTGAGCGCCCGCCTCGGGGTCAGCGCCCCGACCGCCAGCGGGATCGTCGACCGGCTCGTCGCGAAGGGCCTCCTCGCCCGCGTCGAGGATGCGGGCGACCGGCGCGTGCGCCGCATCGAGCTCACCGCCGACGGCAACCACCTGCTGAGCAGCATCGACTCGGTCTTCGACCAGCTCATCCAGAGCGTGGTCCCCGCCATCGCGCTGGACGACCTGCGCGCCATCCGCAACGGCAGCCGGGCGATGCTGAACGCTGTCGAGTCCGCGCTCGCGGAGCGGCGGTGACGTGTGGCGCGCGTTCGCGATGGTGCTCGGCGGCGGCTTCATGACGCTGCTGGACGTGTCGATCGTCAACGTGGCGCTGCCGTCGATCCAGTCGGTGCTTGGCGCGACGGCATCGGAGATCCAGTGGATCGTGGCGGGCTACTCGCTCACGTTCGGGCTGATGCTCGTGCCTGCGGGGAGGTTCGGCGACGTCTTCGGGCGGCGGCGCATGTTCCTGATCGGGCTGGCGGGCTTCACGCTGGTCTCGCTGGCCGCGCGGCTCTTGCCGCCTCCCCGGCCCGCGGACCCCGCCGGCGGACGCCGTCCCCTCGGCCTCGACGTCCCCGGGCTGCTGCTGATCGCGGTGATCGTCGTCGCGTTCATGTGGCCGTTCGTGACCGGCTCTTCGCACGCAGACGGTCTAGCGGGATCGCCATGGTGGCTGATCGCGGTCGCCGCCGTGCTGGCCGCGGCGCTCGTGTGGTGGGAGCGGCGACTGAACCGGGCCGCGCGCCCCGCCGTCCTCCCCACGGCGCTGGTGCGCAACACCGGATTCGTCATGGGCGCCGCGCTCGCCGCCGCCTACTTCGCCGGGTTCACCAGCATCTTCATCGTGATGACGATGTTCTACCAGGACGGGTTGGGCACCTCCGCGCTGGTTGCCGGCCTCGCGCAGATGCCGTTCGCGATCGCGTCGGCGGTCGCGTCGCGCTGGTCGGGCCGACGCGTGACGCGCGCCGGGCGCGGGATCGTCGTTCAGGGCCTGGCGATCATGCTGGGTTCGGTCGTCGCGATCATCGCCTTCGCGGCGCTCGTCCCCGCGCACGTCGCTCAGTGGGTGATCCCGGTCCTCTTCGGCGTCGCGGGCTGGGGAAGCGGCGCCGTCATCTCCCCCAACCAGACGCTGACCCTCGCCGACGTCCCCACTCCCCTCGCGGGCACGGCCGCCGGCCTCCTGCAGACCTTCCAACGCCTCGGTGGCTCCATCGGGCTGGCGCTGTTGACGACCGTCTACTTCGCCCGTGTCGGGGCGGGCGGCGACGGCGTCGAGTCCTACGCCCACGCCCTCGCGCTCTCGCTCGCCCTGAACGTCGCGATCCTCGCCGTGGCCTTGGGAATCGCCGTCGCCGACGCCCGCCGGCGCTCCACCGCGAGCTGATCAGCGCGGCCCATAGCCCGGCTCCGCGGCAGCCTGCAAGGATCTACCAGGAACTGCCCCCAACCGGCAGGCCCGTGCCCTTTGGGGCCCGATCCTGGCGAGTTCTTGCAACGATCCGCGCGCACGCGGTCAGGAGATCATCCGCCTCGTGCACTGGTACGGATTCAGCCTGACCGAGGTCGCGCAGCACCTCGGCAAGCCCGACGGCACGATCCGGAGCAGGTACCACCGCGCACGCGTGTCGCTCAAACGCGAGCTAACCTGTGCGCATCCGGTTCCGTGACGAAAGGCTCAGCGGGCGCCTCGCCGGCCCAAGCCTCGCCCTGATATCATCAGTTTGATATCAGGAGGCAATCATGGAGCAACTGCTGATCCGCAACCTGCCGCCGGGCACGAAGGCGGCGCTTCGGCGTCATGCGGCGCAGCATCATCTTTCAGTCGAGGCCGAGGCGCGTAACATCCTCACTGAGGCGCTGGCGCGTCAACCACTCACGCTCGTCGACCTTCTGGGCTCCGACGAGGGTGCCGATATCGAGTTCGAGCCCGAGCGTCTCGGCCTTCGTCCTCGTACACCCGAGCTATGAGCTACGTCCTGGACACCAACGTCGTATCGGCGCTGCGAGTGAGCGGGCGCGAGCCCGCGGTTGAGGCGTGGGTGGCGACGGTGCCCCTCGCGGACCTCTTCGTCACAGCCATGACCATGGCCGAGATCGAGCGAGGCGTCGTCGCCAAGGAGCGTAGCGATCCACCTCAGGGGGTCGTGTTGCGGCGATGGTTCGATGAGCGCGTGATCCCGGCGTTCGCCGAGCGCGTCCTGCCGTTCGACCTTGCGGCTGCGCGCGTACTCGCCGGCTACCGCGTTCCGGAGCACGCTCCCTACGACGACGCGCTGATCGCCGCCATCGCCGAGGCGCGCAAGATGACCGTGGTAACCCGGAACGTCAAGCACTTCGAGCCGCTCGGCGTCGACTGTCGCAACCCGTGGGAGACTGGCTGACTGCTGAACGGCCACGCCCAGGGCCGACGTCCCACCGGCACGTCCTCGATCATTGTGGTTGTTTCCGTTCGATCCGCCATCAGAGCGCCAAGGAGGTCGGGCGCCACGTCGCCGTCGGCGTCTACGTGCCGGCGCCGTACGCCTACATCAACCGGCGCCCGACGTTCTACCCCGGTCCCGACGAGTCGAAGACGCCGTTCGACACGTCGTCGCGAAAGGTGAAGCTGCGGATCTGGTCGACAGCACCAGCGTCGAGCTGTACGTGAACGACGGCCGGTACGTGCACTCGAACCGCGTGTTCAACAATCCGTACGACACCGGGATCCGGCTGTACGCGCACGACGGCGGCGCCATCTTCCGGGACCTGACGATCCGGGAACTCAAGAGCCGCTGACAGGCGGCGGGAGGATCTACCAAGATCGGGCCCCAACTGGCACGCGCGCGCCGGTTGGGGCCCGATCTTGGTGAGTTCTCTCAGGCGAGCGCCGCGAGGACCTCGGCGACGGCGTCGGCGACGGCCACCTCGCGCTTCTCGCCCGTGCGGCGGTCGCGGAGCTCGACCACGCCCCCGGCGAGGCCGCGGCCGACGACGACGATCACCGGCATGCCCATGATCTCGGCGTCGGCGAACTTCACGCCGGGGCTGGCCTTGCGGTCGTCGACCAGGACGTCGACGCCGCGGGCCTCGAGCTCGCGGGCGATCCGCTCGGCCTCGTCGAAGACCGCCTGGTCCTTGCCCGTGGCGACGACGTGCACCGGGTAGGGCGCGAGGGCGACGGGCCAGCAGAGGCCCTTGTCGTCGCAGGTCGCCTCGGCGACCGCGGCGACGGCACGGGACACGCCGATGCCGTAGGAGCCCATGGTGACGGTGACGAGCTTGCCGTTCTGGTCGAGCACCTTCAGGCCCAGCGCGTCGGCGTACTTGCGGCCGAGCTGGAAGATGTGGCCCATCTCGATGCCGCGGGCCAGCGTCAGCGGGCCGGAGCCGTCGGGGGCGGGGTCGCCCTCGCGGACGTCGGCGACGTCGAGCACGCCGTCGGCGGTGAAGTCGCGGCCGGCGGTCACGCCGGTCAGGTGCTTGTCCTTGACGTTGGCTCCGGTGGCCCAGACCGTGCCGTCGACGACGCGGGGGTCGACGAGGTACTCGATCTTCGTGGCCGACTCCGCGCCCAGCACGCGGGTACCGTCCAGGGAGACCGGCGAGATGAAGCCGACGACCAGGTCGGGGTACTTCGCGAAGTCCTCGGGGCTCAGCGGCTCGGCCGTGGCGGGCTCGAGCGCGGCGGCGAGGCGCTTGACGTCTACCTCGCGGTCGCCGGGAAGCCCGACGGCGAGCACGCGCGTCGTACCGTCGGCCTCGGTGACCTTGAACAGCACGTTCTTCAGCGTGTCGGCGCCGGTCCACTCGCGGCCCGGGAGGTCGCGGTTCAGGATCTCGACGACCGCGGCGATGGTTCCGGCGTCGGGGGTGTCGACGAGCGCCATCGCGGGCGCTTCCTCGATGGGCAGGGCCTCGGGGGCCGCGAACCGCACGGCCTCGACGTTGGCCGCGTAGCCGCCGGGGGAACGCACGAAGGTGTCCTCGCCGTTAGCGGCCACCGCGAGGAACTCCTCGGACTTGGAGCCGCCCATGGCGCCTGCCATGGCCGAGACGATCACGAACTCGAAGCCGAGCCGCTCGAACACCCGCTGGTAGGCGGCGCGGTGCGCCTGGTAGCTGGCCTCGAGGCCCGCGTCGTCGACGTCGAACGAGTAGGAGTCCTTCATCACGAACTCGCGGCCGCGCAGCAGGCCGGCGCGCGGCCGCGCCTCGTCGCGGTACTTCGTCTGGATCTGGTACAGCGAAAGCGGCAGGTCCTTGTACGAGGAGTACAGGTCCTTGACCAGCAGCGTGAACATCTCCTCGTGCGTGGGGCCGAGCAGCATGTCGGCGTCCTTGCGGTCGGTGAGCCTGAACAGGTTGTCGCCGTAGTCGGTCCAGCGGCCGGTCAGCTCGTAGGGCTCGCGCGGCAGCAGCGCCGGGAAGCGCACCTCCTGCGCGCCGATCGCGTCCATCTCCTCGCGGACGATCGTCTCCACCTTCTGCAGCACCTTCAGCCCGAGCGGCAGCCAGGAGTAGACACCCGGCGCGGCGCGCCGGATGTAGCCGGCGCGCACCAGCCAGCGGTGGCTTGGCACCTCGGCGTCGGCGGGATCCTCGCGCAGCGTGCGCACGAATAGGGACGACAGCTTGGCAATCACGGGCCAACTCTAGTGGTCTTTCAGTAGTGCACCGTCGCCAGCGCCCCGACCTCGGTGAAGCCGAGGCGCTCGTAGGCGCGGATGGCCGGGGTGTTGAAGTCGTTGACGTAGAGGCTGATCGACGGGAAGCGGCGCCTGGCCAGCCGCAGCATGCCCGAGAGGGCCGGGACGCTGAGGCCGCTGCCGCGCAGCTCCGGCGCGACCCACACCCCCTGGAGCTGGGCCTGGCGGCCGAGCTGCGGGCCGAGGTCCGCCTTGAAGATCACGCGCCCGGACCGGTCGACGACCCCGTACGCGTCGCCGCGGCGCAGGCGCTCCATCACGAACTTCTCGTACCCGCCGCCGTACCTGAACGGCGACGAGCCGATCTCGTCGGTGTACATGTGCACGGACGCGTCGAGATAGCTCGTGTAGTCCCGGGTGGTGAGGACGCGGACCCTCGCGTCCGGCTCGGGAGCGGGGTCGTCCCGCAGCAGCATCAGGGGCTGGCGCCGTCGGACGTTCACGACATTGCCCCACGAGCCCGGCCACCGCTCGCTCAGCCCGACGTGCAGGCCGAGCACGCTGATCGCCGGACCGAGGATGGACGTGCAGCGCCGGATCGGCCCCAGCTGGGAGACGAACGCGGGCAGCGCCTCGGGGTCGAAGCCGGCGACGAACACCGTCCCGCCGTCGAGCAGCAGCGCGCGAATCCGGCCGTCGCGCTCGAACGCGTGGATGCGCCCCAGCCGACGCCGATCCAACCCGAGCGAGGCGACCTTCGCGGCCAGGAACAGGTTCTCCGTCGGGCTCTCCGCGAGGAACGACGCCGCCAACTCCCGGTCCGCGGTGCCAAGGGTGCGCAGCCGGACGGTCATGGCTAAACCCTAAGAGACCGAGACCTCCGGCGCTCCCACTTCGCCCATCTCGGCGGCGATGCGGCGCGCCTCGACGAGCAGCGTCTCGACGATCTCGTCCTCCGGGACGGTCTTGATGACCTCGCCCTTGACGAAGATCTGGCCCTTTCCGTTGCCGGAGGCGACGCCGAGGTCGGCCTCGCGGGCCTCTCCGGGGCCGTTGACGACGCAGCCCATGACCGCGACGCGCAGCGGCGCCTGCATGCCCTCGAGGCCCTTCGTGACCTGCTCGGCGAGCGTGTAGACGTCGACCTGGGCGCGGCCGCAGGACGGGCACGAGACGATGTCGAGCTTGCGCGGCTTCAGGTTGAGCGACTCGAGGATCTTGAGCCCCACCTTGACCTCCTCGGCGGGCGGCGCCGAGAGGGACACGCGGATGGTGTCGCCGATGCCCTGGCTGAGCAGCGCGCCGAACGCCACCGACGACTTGATGGTGCCCTGGAACGCGGGCCCGGCCTCGGTGACGCCGAGGTGCAGCGGGTACTGGCACCGCTCGCTCAGCAGCTCGTAGGCGCGCACCATGACGACGGGGTCGTTGTGCTTGACGGAGATCTTGAAGTCGTAGAAGCCGACCTCCTCGAACAGCGACGCCTCCCACAGCGCCGACTCGACCATCGCCTCGGCGGTCGGGCCGCCGTGCTTGGCCAGCAGCCGCTTGTCGAGCGAGCCGGCGTTGACGCCGATGCGCAGGCTGACGCCAGCGTCGGCCGCGGCCTTCGCGATCTCGGCGACCTTGTCGTCGAACTGCTTGATG
>CAYVWO010000155.1:958-6579 GCA_964455495.1 uncultured Tessaracoccus sp. | reverse complement strand
GGCCGTCAGTGCCGACGACATCGCCTCGCTCGACGACGCCTACAAGAAGGTGGGCTCGGTGGTCGGCTACGAGACCGTGCGCAAGCCGATCACGGCGACCTACGCCGCGGTCGCGCTGGGGTTCGCCGTCGTCGCCGCGCTCGGCGCGGTGTTCATGGCCGCGAGGTGGCCGCGATGATCCCGCTCGCGCTGGAGTTCATGATCCCGAACCGCCTTTGGGCGCTGGCGATCATCCCCGTCATCGCGGTGCTCTACGTGGTGCTTTCCGGCCGCACCGTCCACCGTCCAATGAGCTCGCGGCTGCGGTTGGTCGTCCCACGGGACGCCGCGTGGAAGCGCCACGGCGCGGTGCTGCTCGCGCTGCTGAGCCTTGCCTCGCTGATCGTCGCCTGGGCCATCCCGATGGACCTCGTCGACAAGCCCCGCGACCGGGCGACGGTCGTCGTCGCCATCGATGTGTCGTGGTCGATGGAGGCCGAGGACGTCGACCCGAACCGGCTTGCCGCCGCGCAGTCGTCAGCGAAGACGTTCATCAACTCGCTCCCCGAACGCTTCAACGTGGCTCTGGTGACGTTCGCGGGCACCGCGCAGGTCGCCGTGCCGCCGACGGTGGACCGGGGCGTGATCGACCGCGCCGTCGACGCGCTGGAGCTGGCGCCGTCGACCGCCGTCGGCGAGGGGGTGTACAAGAGCCTCGACGCGCTGCGCCTCGTTCCGCCGGACCCCAGCGGCAACGACGATCCCGCGCCCGGGGCCGTCGTGCTGCTGTCCGACGGCGCCACCAATATCGGCCGCTCGTCCGCTGGCGCGGCCGAGGAGGCGAAGAACCAGGGCGTGCCGGTCTACACGATCGCGTACGGCACCGACAACGGCTTCGTCGTCCAGGACGGCCAACGCCAGCGCGTTGCGGTGGACCACTACGAGCTGAGCGAGATCGCCAGGCTGAGCGGAGGGAAGAAGTACGCCGCCGAGTCCAGCGGACAGCTCACCGACGTCTACCAGGCCATCCGCCGCTCGGTCGGCACCGAGCAGGTGCCCGACGAGATCACCGACCGGTACGCGGGCCTCGCGATCATCTTCGCGGTGCTGTCGGCCCTCGGCGTCATCTCGCTTGGCGCCCGCTGGCCCTAGAGCACGCTCCTTGAGCCGGGGTGGGCATGACCGCTGGTTGAGCCGCCGCGTGAGCGCTAGCGAACCGGCGTGTCGAAACCAATAGGCTGCACGTCCGGGCTGTGGGGGAGGCCGAGGACCTGTTCCAGGAACGACACCTGGGCCTCCAGCGCGCGGCGGCGGGTGGCCATGGCGCGGAAGCCGTGGCCCTCGCCCTCCAGCATGACCAGCGCGACGGGCCGGCCCGCTGCGCGCACGGCGTCGGCCATCTGCACCGCCTGGTTCGGCGGCACGACCTTGTCCTCGGTGCCCTGCAGGATCAGCATCGGCGTGGCGAGCCTGTCCAGGTGGTTGATGGGGGAGCGGTCCTCGTAGACGGCGCGGCCCTCCGGCCAGGGGGCGACGAGGCCGTCGAGGTAGCGCGACTCCGCCTTGTGCGTGTCCGTGGCCAGCGTCGTCAGGTCGCCGATGCCGTAGCGCGAGACGCCCGCGGCATAGACGTCCGTCGAGGTCAGCGAGCGCAGCGTCGTGTACCCGCCCGCGCTGCCGCCGGTGATGGCGACGCGAGCGGGGTCGGCGAGGCCGGAGTCGGTGACGGCGCGGACGGCCGCGACGGTGTCGGAGACGTCGAGGATGCCCCAGTTCGCTCGCAGGCGGTCGCGGTAGGCGCGCCCGAACCCGGTAGAGCCCGAGTAGTTGACGTCCAGGACGGCGAACCCGCGGGACACCCAGAACTGCACGGCGGCGTCGTACATGCAGCGGGCCATCGACGTCGGGCCGCCGTGGGTGAGGACGATCAGCGGCGGGTTGTCGACGGCGGGGCGGTACAGCCAGGAGTGCACGGGGCCGGCCGCTCCCTCGGCCCAGACGGCCTCGGGGAGCGCGGCGTCGGGGTCGCCGTCGGTCGGGCCGACGAGGACCACAGGCCCCGTCACGGGGACGTCGAGGCGCGCGACATCGCCGGGCTCCCGGGGAAGCGGGACGCGGACCAGCGTCGCGTCCCGGTCGGGCCACTGGGCGACGGCGTAGAGCCGGTCGCCGGACGCGGCCAGCGACTCGATGTCCGCGGTGCCGGGCAACAGGAGGTCGAGCGCCCCCGTCGCGGGTGACCAGAGGCCGAGCTCGCCGCGGCCCTCGCGGTACACGACGGTGGCGATCCGCCCGTCCGGCAGCCCGGCGGCGACGGCGGGGTTCAGCACCCAGGTCGGCGGCGCGCAGTCGACGGCGGCCTCTTGGGTCACCGCCTCCTCCACCCGCCAGTTCCACCAGCCGCCCTCGTCGGCGACGAACGCGAGGCGGCCGTCCGCGAGCCAGATCGGGTCCTTCGCGGAAACGCCGTCCTTCCGGAACAGGGGGGTCGCGGGCCCCGAGCCATCGGTCGTGCCGGTCCATACCGCGCAGGTGTCCCAGCTCATGTTCGGGTGGTCCCACTGCATCCACGCCACGCGGGTGCCGTCCGCGACGACGCCCGCGTAGAAGTCCGCGCCGGTGGCGACGACGCGGCCGCCGTCGAGGTCGGCGCCGGACGGGTCTAGCGCGACGATCTCGGTGCGGGCCTCGGGCGTCGCATCGTGGTCCTCGCGCACGGCGAGCAGCGCGCCGTCGGCCAGGCACAGCCCGCCGTAGACGAATCGGCCACCGGTGGGCGTGACCGGGCGCTCGCCGTCGACATCGCGGACCCACACCTGCTTGGTGACGTCGTCGCACCAGGCCAGCCGGGAGCCGGCGACGGCGTACGCGCCGCCGCCGTACTCCATGGCCCGCGACCGCACGTTCGCCGCTCGCGTGAGGTCCTCGACGAGGCCGTCGCGGAGCCGCCGCACCGTCGTCCTGCCGTCCTCAGCCGCGATGGTCGCCAGCCAGTAGACGTCGTCGCCGACGGCGCGCACCTGCGCGATCGCGTCGGGGTAGTGCAGGACGGAGTCGAGGGAGCGTGCCATGGCAACAGCCTATTGCCCCGCTCCTTGAGCCGTGCCCAAGGAGCGCGGCGACGCAGGCGCGCGTCGAAAGGGTTCACAGGGACCGCACAGGAGGGACACACGACGCTCACCAGCGGGGCCGATTGACTTCGTATCACCAGAAGCTCACCGGAAAGACAGACCATGACAACGATCCAGCTCGCGCTCATCGGTATCGACCTCGTCGCCGCCGCCATCCTCACCTTCGCCCTGTACTACCGCCGTCATCACCGCCGGGACCTGCTCGTCGCGTTCCTTGGCGTCAACGTCGGGGTGTTGGCCGTGACCAGCGTGCTCGCAACGTCGTCCGTCGGCACCGGGCTCGGCCTCGGGCTGTTCGGAGTCTTGTCGATCATCCGGCTGAGGTCGTCTGAGATCGGGCAGCAGGAGGTGGCCTACTACTTCTCCGCGTTGGCGATCGGCCTGATCGCCGGGCTCCCGCACACCACGCTGGCGCTGCCTGCGACGCTCATCTGCCTGGTCCTGCTCGTGCTGTTCGCCGCCGATCACCCCAAGCTGCTGAGCCGCGGCCGCTCCCAGGTGATGCGCCTCGACCGCGCCATCTTCGACGAGCGGGAGCTCAAGATGGAGGCCGAGGCCCGGCTGGGGCTCCCCGTCATGGCGATCAAGGTCCAGGAGGTGAACCTCGTCAACGACACCACGCTGGTCGAGGTGCGCTACACGCGGCCCCGCGTCTCCACCCTCCCCGTCGGCCTGAGGCGGGCCGCCTGATGACGACGCTGGCGCCGCTCAAGCGCTTCCGGACCATCGGCCTCGACGACCTGGTCGCCCGCGCCGAGATGCTCACCCGCATCGACCGCAAGTACCTGCTGACGCAGGCGGAGGCGGGGGAGTTCCTTGGCCGCCTCGACCCGTCGACGGAGGCCCTCAGCGTCGACGGCTCCCTGGCGGCCGGCTACGAGACGGTCTACTTCGACACCTCCGACTGGACCAGCTTCCACATGAGCGC
This sequence comes from uncultured Tessaracoccus sp., assembly GCA_964455495.1. Taxonomy (GTDB): domain Bacteria; phylum Actinomycetota; class Actinomycetes; order Propionibacteriales; family Propionibacteriaceae; genus Arachnia. The sequence goes on along the minus strand of CAYVWO010000155.1, from coordinate 2,541 downwards.
CCACCAGCGCCGGGTCAGGATGAAAGTGCGCACCCGCACCTACGTCGACTCGGGGCTCACGTTCCTGGAGGTGAAGTCCGGGTCCGGCGTGACCGTGAAGGAGCGCATCCCCTACGACGGGGGCAGCGACAGGCTGACCATCGACGCCCGCGCCTACCTGGCCGACGTCGCGGCCCGCCTCGGGCTCGGCCGAGGCCTGGCCTACGAGTTGTTCCCGGTCATCCGCACGACCTACGACCGCAGCACGCTGCTGCCGCCCGACGGCGCGGGCCGAGTCACCGTCGACACAGACCTCTCCTGGCGCCTGCCCGACGGCGCGGCCCTCGACCTGCCTGAGCTCGTCATCGTCGAGACGAAGTCGCTCAGCGCCACCTCCGCAACGGATCGCCTGCTCTGGCGCGCCGGCCACCGTCCCGTCGCCATCAGCAAGTTCGCGACCGGGCTGGCCGCCCTCAACCCGGACCTGCCCCGCAACCGGTGGGCCCGCATCCTCCGCGGGCCGTTCGCCGCCCGGAACCTGGAGCTCTCAGCCGCCGCCTGACCCATCGCACGCGGGTCGGCTTAGTGGTGGGTGGTGTCGGCCGGGGAGCCCTGGCAGAATGGTCCCAACTTCTGGCCAAGCGGATCGCAGGGGAAGGCAATCCGGCCGAACCAGGAGGTACAACATGACTGCATCCACGACGCGTGGCGTGATTCTCATCCACTCCGCGTCGGCGGCGCTGTGCCCGCACATCGAGTGGGCGATCGGCTCGGCCGTCGGCAGCCGTGTCGACCTCGCCTGGTCGGCGCAGCCCGCCGAGCCCGGCGCGCGCCGGGCGGAGTGGTCCTGGGCCGGGCCCGTGGGCACCGGCGCCGCGCTCGCCTCGGCGCTGCGGAGGCTCTCCGCCCTGCGGTTCGAGGTCTCCGAGGAGCCGACGGCAACCACCGACGGGCAGCGCTACTGCTTCACGCCGGCTCTCGGCGCGTTCACCGCGGTGGTCGGCATCCACGGAGACGTGCTGGTGCCCGAGGACAGGCTGCGCCACGCCATCGCGACGGACGCGCTCGGCGGCGAGCCGATCTACCAAGCGCTGGAGCGCCTCATGGGCGCGCCGTGGGACGAGGAGCTCGACGTCTTCCGCCACGCCAGCGAGGATGCGCCCGTGCGCTGGCTGCACCGCGTCGGCTAGCGGTTCGCGTTCGCGTTCGTCACCGCGACGGCGACGTTCGAGCCGCCGAAGCCGAACGAGTTGTTCAGCGCGGCGAGATCGCCGTCGGGCAGTGCGCGCGTGGCGTTGGCGGCGACGTCGATGGGGAGGCCGGGCTCGAGGTTCTCGATGTTGATCGTCGGCGGGACGACCCGGTTCTTCAGCGCCATGACGGTCGCGAAGGTCTCGATGGCGCCGGCGGCGCCGAGGAGGTGACCGGTCATCGACTTGGTCGAGGTGACGACGACGTTGTCGACGGCCTCGCCGAGCGCGGCGGCGATCGAGCCCGCCTCGGTGACGTCGCCCTGCGGGGTCGACGTGCCGTGAGCGTTGACGTGCGCGATGTCGGAGGCCGACAGGCCCGCGGAGCGCAGCGCCTCGCTCATGGCTTGCGCC
>CAYVWO010000155.1:0-948 GCA_964455495.1 uncultured Tessaracoccus sp. | reverse complement strand
GCGTTGGCGTGCACGATGTCGGCCCCGGTGAGTCCGGCCGCCTCCAGCGCGGTGCGCATGGCGCGGGACTGGCCGTCGGGATCGGGGGCGGCGATGTCCCCGGCGTCGTTGCTGATCCCGGCACCGGCGAGCGTGCCGTAGATCCTCGCGCCGCGCGCCTGCGCGTGCTCCAGCGACTCGATCACCATGATCACGGCGCCCTCGCCGAGGACGAAGCCGTCGCGGCCGGTGTCCCACGGGCGGGAGGCGTGCTCGGGGTCGTCGTTGCGGCGGCTGAGCGCCTGCATCTGCGCGAACGCGTTGAGGGGCAGCGGGTGGATGACGCCCTCGGTGCCGCCGACCACGGCGATGTCGCAACGGTCGAGCTGGATCTGGTCGTAGGCAAGCGAGATGGCCTCGTTGGCCGACGCGCAGGCGCTGACCGGCGCATGCACGGCGGCGGCCGCGCCGAACGTCAGGCCGAGGTTCGCGGCGGGCGCGTTCGACATGAGCATGGGGATGGTGAAGGGCGACACGCGGCGCAGTCCCTTCTCCTTCTGCACGTCCCACTGCCCGAGCAGGGTGTGCAGGCCGCCGATGCCGGTGCCGACGCTGACCAGAAGGCGGTAGGGGTCGATCGTGTTCTCTTCGCGGAGGCCGAGTCCGGCGTCGGCCCAGGCCTCGAGGCCCGCGGCGAGCGCGAGCTGCGAGCTGCGGTCGAGGCGGCGCGCGGCGACGCGGTCCAGGCGCTCGACGGGGTCGCCGGCGGCCTCCGCGGCGAAGGTGACGGGAAGGTCAGCGGCCCACGGCTGGGTCAGCGTGTGCACGCCGCTCTTGCCGGCCAGCATGGCCTCCCAGGTGCTGGGGGCGTCGGTGCCGAGCGGGGTGAACGCGCCGAATCCGGTGATGACGACGGTGCGAGACATGATGGCTCCTGTGGGCGGTGGGTGGTTGTGGGAGGTTCCCGGT
>CAYVWO010000154.1:0-6594 GCA_964455495.1 uncultured Tessaracoccus sp. | reverse complement strand
GCTGCCCGAGTCCGCCTCCTCGAGCCCGGTGATGGTCTTGAACAGCGTGGTCTTGCCGACACCGTTGGGGCCGATGATGCCGACGATGCCGGCGCGCGGCAGCGTGAACGACAGGTTGTCGATGAGGACGCGGTCGCCAAAGCCCTTCTTCAGGTCGCGGACCTCGAGCACCACCGAGCCGAGGCGCGGGCCCGGCGGGATGTTGATCTCGCCGAGGTCGATGTTGCGGTTCCGCTCGGCCTCGGCCGCCATCTCCTCGTAGCGGGCGAGGCGGGCCTTGTTCTTGGCCTGGCGCGCCTTGGGGTTGGCGCGCACCCACTCCAGTTCCTTCTCGAGGATCTTGGCGCGCTTGGCGTCCTTCTTGCCCTCGATCTGCAGACGCTGGCGCTTCGTCTCCAGGTAGGTGGAGTAGTTGCCCTCGTACGGGTGGAGGCGGCCGCGGTCGATCTCGCAGATCCACTGCGCCACGTTGTCCAGGAAGTAGCGATCGTGCGTGACGGCGAGGACGGCGCCCGGGTAGTTCTTGAGGTGCTTCTCCAGCCAGTCGACGGACTCGGCGTCGAGGTGGTTGGTGGGCTCGTCGAGGAGCAGCAGGTCGGGCGCCTCGAGCAACAGCTTGCACAGCGCGACGCGGCGGCGCTCGCCGCCGGAGAGGACCTTCACGTCGGCGTCGCCGGGCGGGCACTGCAGGGCGTCCATCGCCTGCTCCAGCATGGAGTCGATCTCCCACGCGTTGCGGTGCTCGAGCTCGGTCTGGAGGTGGCCCATCTCCTCGAGCAGCGCATCGAAGTCGGCGTCCGGCTCGGCCATCGCCATGCCGATCTCGTCGTAGCGCCTCAGCATCGACTTCGTCTCGTGAACGGCGAGTTCGACGTTCTCCATGACCGTCTTGTCCTCGTCGAGCGGGGGCTCCTGCAGGAGGATGCCGACCGTTGCGCCCTTCGCGAGGTTCGCGTCGCCGTTGTTGGCACGGTCGAGGCCGGCCATCAGCTTCAGCATGGTCGACTTGCCCGCGCCGTTCGGCCCGACGACGCCGATCTTGGCGCCCGGGTAGAACGACAACGTGACGTTGTCGAGGATGACCTTGTCACCTACCGTCTTGCGGACGTTGTGCATGGTGTAAATGAACTCAGCCACTTGTCTTACGTGCTCCCTGTATTGCTGTTGACCGCGTGCCAGTATGCCAGCTTGGGGCGGCGAAGCCCCATTTGGAAGTCTGGCTCAGAGCAGCGCGTCGACGGCGTCGCGGGCCGCCGCGTGCGTGGCGACGACCGCCTCCGCGGGCGCGAGCACCCGTGCCCGCGCGACCTCCCCGATCGACGACTCCAGCGCCTTCTTCGCGCGGCGCGCCGCGGCGTTGGCCGACGCGTTGATGATCAGCTGAGAGACCCCCGACAGCGCGATCCCACCGACGACGCCGCCCAGCACGAGGACCGTAGCGGTGGGTACCTGCAGGCCGCCGTCAGGCCCGATCGGATAGGTCGCGAACGGCGGGAGGCCGAGGTAGCCGAGGATCGCGTTCAGCGTGAGCCACAGCGCGCCAAGCACGACGGCGCCGATCAGCACCCACTGCGTCGCGCGGATCACATGCCACCACGCGGGGGTGCGGTCGGCGGCGAGGTCGGTGGTCACGACGGCGCGGTCCAGGTCGTCGGGGAGCGTCTGCTCTGCCGCGCGCACGGCGTCGGTCACGCCCCCCGCCCACGCCGGGGGCAGCCCCTCGCCGAGCCGTTCGGCGACCTCGCGCAACCCGGTGGACAGCTGCGCGCCGGCGGCTGCGGAGCGCGAGGGCAGCGAGCTGCGCTCGACGACCGGCTCCCCGGTCGTCAGTTCCTTGGGCGCGCTCCCCAGCCGAAGCCGCTTCAGCGGGTCCGGCCGCAGCCGCCCGAGCCAGGACACCATCGGCCAGCCGGTGGCCAGCTGCCCGCGGTGCTTCACGGAGCCGCGCACGGCGTCGACGACCACGGGCACGCCCGCGGCGGCCGACAGCTGAGCGGTGAGCGCGGCGACGGCGGGCTCCCCCGCGCCCCGCGGCCGTCGGGGACCGACGGCGGCGTCCAGCTCGCGCGCGATCCCCGCGACGTCGCCGGCGAGGCGCGCGGCGGCGGCCCTCTTGCCTGTCGCGATCCTGCCCAGCTGGGCGCGAAGGTCGGCGACGCCCATCCCGGTGAGCGCGCTCGTCGGGCGGAGCGTGACGGCGGCCAGGCCGTTGTCGTCGAGCAGCCGGCGAAGGTCCGCGAGGCAGTCGTCGAGCTGGGCAGGGGTCAAGAGGTCGGCGTGGTTGAGCACCACCGTCATGACCTCGGCGTGGCCGGCGAGCGGGCGCAGATAGCGCTGGAAGATGGCGGCGTCGGCGTACTTCTGCGGGTCGAGGACCCACACGAACTGGTCGACGAGCTGCACCATTCGGTCAACCTCGGCGCGGTGGGCCGACGCCGTCGAGTCGTGGTCCGGGAGGTCGAGGAGGACGACCTCCGCGAGCTCGGAGGTCGGCGGCTCCGTCTCGTGCCGGCGCTCGATCCCGAGCAGGTCGAGCAGCGGAGCGTTGGTGGCGGAGAAGCTGACCGCGAGCGTCCTCGACGTCGTGGGGCGGCGGGCTCCCTGCTCCGCGAGCTTTGTCCCGCTCAGCGCGTTGAACAGGCTGGACTTGCCCGACCCGGTCGCGCCGCCGAGCGCCACCACCGTCTGCGGGCCTGCGGCGAGGCGCCGGTCCGCGTGCGCGAGCACGCCCCGAGCGGCGGCGGTGAGCTCGGCGGGGATGCGCCCCGCCGTCAGATCCGCGGCGCGGGCGAGCTGCTCCAGTTGGCGGGCGAGGTCTGCCATCAGTCGAGCTCCGGTGCGGTGAGGTCGTCGAAGGCGGCGCGGGCACCGTCGCGGAGTCCGGCAGCGGCCCCCTCCAGGCGGTCCGTGGCGTCGGCGTCGACGGCGAGCGAGTCGAGGATCGTGGTGAAGCGCGCGGCCTCGTCGGCCAGGAGGGCGTCGACGCGGTCGGCGAGCTGGCGGCGTGCGTGGTCTGCGAGGCGGCGCACCGCATCCTCCCCGAAGACGGCCTCCAGCAGCCGCTGGGCGAGCAGCGAGGTGCCGCCCGCGATGCCGACCTCCGCGGTGGTCAGCCCGCCCGTCGAGGCGAAGACGACGACGATGAGCGCCAGCCCGGCGAGGTTGGTGCCGATGGCCAGGAACCGCGCCTTCATGCGCTTGCCACGGCCCTGCTCGTCGACGAGGTGAAGCACGTCCGACTGCCAGGCGCGCACGGCGTCGGCGGCCGCGGCGTGGAAGCCGGCGGAGGCGCGCTGAAGGCCGGGCTCGGCGGCGACGATGTCGCGGCCCCAGCGGGTGAGGCTCCAGGCGGCGGAGGTCTCCTCGGCGGCGCGGTCGCCGGCCTCGCGGAGCACGGCGGTCAGCGTGTCGGAGATGGCGGCCTGCAAGGCCTCCTCCTTCGCCTCGCCGCGGAACCAGCCGCTGAGGCGGTCGCGCAGGTGGCCGATGCGCTCCTCGACCGAGCGCATGAACTCGCCGGTGCCGACGAGGTCCTGCCAGCGGCTGAGGATCTCGCCGCGGAGCAGCGAGCCATCGCCCGCCACCTCGGCGACGGCGGCCGCGGCCCGCTGGTACGGCGCGACGGACTCGCGGCGCAGCTCGGCGAGGGCGTCGCGCTGCCGCCGCACGCCGTCGATGAGTTCGCTGAGCTGCATGTCGATCGATCGAACGGTGCCCGCGAGCGACTGCACGGCGACCTGGGAGCGGGCCTCGGACTCGGCGGCGAGTTGGGTCAACCAGTGCTTAAGTCCCGAGACGTCGCCGGCCGGGAGCATGCCGTCGGACGGCAACGCGCGCTCGGCGACGGCGAAAAGCTTCGCCCCGGCGAGCCCGCGCTCGGCGAGCATCTGGGCAAGGTGTCCGGCGATCTCGACGACGGCGCCGGGTGGGCAGCGGTTGACGATCACGCTGACGACGGTGTTGCGGTGCGCGGCCTCGGCCAGGTACTCCCAGGGCACGGCATCGGCGTAGCGCGCGGCCGAGGTGACGAAGAGCCACAGGTCGGCGGCAAGCAGGAGCTGGCGGGCGAGGCTGCGGTTGGCGTCGTCGATGGAGTCGATGTCCGGCGCGTCGAGCAGCGCGAGGCCGGGAGGCAGGCCGTCGAACGCGACGACGTGGAGCGCGCGCGAGTCGTGCAGCTGCGTGTCCGTGCGGACGAGGCCGGGGAGGACGTGATCGGACCGGAACCAGGCCTCGTCGTCGGGGTGGCAGATGAGCACCGGGGACTTGGTCGTCGGGCGGAGCACGCCAGGGCGCGTGAGCTGGGCGCGCAGGAGCGAGTTCACCAGCGTCGACTTGCCCGCCCCCGTCGAGCCGCCGACGACGGCCAGCAGCGGGGCGTCGAGGCGCGCCGCGCGCGGGATGAGGTAGTCGCGCGTCTGCTGGGCAAGCGAGCCTGCGAGCTGACGCAGCACGTCGGCGCCCTCGATCGGCAGCGGGTACTGCGCGGCAGGCAGCGCGCCCTCGAGCGCGTGGAAGGCGGCGGTCAGCCGCTCGGCGCCGCTCATCGGCGCACCGGCCAGTTGCCGCCAACGCCCGCGGGCCCGGGGGCCTGCGGCGGCGGGTACTGCGCGGTGAGCTGTCCCGGCGACTGGCCCGGAGGCGGGGGCGGCAGGTTCTTCCGGCGGCGCGGCGGCAGCATCCGCAGGCCCTGGTAGTCGGTGAGCGCGCGGGGGCCGGGCCGGTCGATGAGGTGGATCAGCTCGCGGGCGCGGGCGTCGCCGGGGCCGGCAACCGTCCCGCGCGTCATCTGGTTGCGAAGGTAGGCGAGCTCGGTGACGCGGCGCAGCAGCCGCGTCGTCTGCCACCACACGCGCGGGCCGCGCATCATCGCGAACCAGATGAGCTTGACGCGGCGCATCGGCCGCCCGTACAGCTCGACCTGGCGCTCCGTCAGCCAGCCGGCGCGCTGGTAGTCGCCGAGGCGCGTGCGGATCAGCTGCGCGTTGCCGATCACGCTGACGACGAGCGACGCCACGACGATCGCGACGACGACCAGCGCCAAATAATACGGGCGCATGAGCGCCTCGACCGGGTTGGTCGAGGCGAGGCCGTTGAACAGCATGTGTCCGGCGCAGGCGAGCATGAAGCCGCCGAGCGGGGCGAGCACCCGCACGATCTTGCTGCGGGCCGACAGGCCGATGACGAGGCCAGCGGCCGTCATCATCGTGAACAGCGGGTGGCCGAACGAGGTGTAGACGCCGCGCAGCATGACCAGCTCGCGCATGGTGGCGTCGGGGTCCGCGATGGTGATGTCGTTGGTGGCCTGCATCCAGACCCGCGCGTAGTAGATGATGTTCTCGGTGAAGGCGAAGCCGACGGCGGACAGTCCCGCGAGTGCCACCATCGACAGCCGCGACACGATCCTGTTGCGCCACAGCACCACGAGCAGCACCAGGATGGTGGCCTTCGCGAACTCCTCGACGAACGGGGCGGAGAAGATCGCGGCGCGCGAGCCGGCGTCGGAGTTGGCCTCCGTCGTCGACATCATCTGGCCGGCCCAGGTGTTGACGTGGAGCGAGAACCAGGTGGAGGCGCAGGCGCCCCAGCCGAAGGTCAGAAGCCAGACGACGGGCGAGGATGCCCGGAAGCGGTCGAGCCAGATGAACAGCGCGCTATAGGCCAACGCCGTCCACATGGCGGCGAAGCCGGCCTTGCGGAACGCCTCGTTGGAGATGCCGAGCGTCATGGAGCCGTCCTCGAACTCCTGGGACGGCGCCAGCATCCAGTACTGCGCGAAAAGGAAGTAGACGTAGGCCGGGAGGAGGACGATGGTCATCCAGAACAGAGGGCTGCGCAGGAGTCGTCGGTACCACGGGCGGGTGTCCACCACCTCGAGGCCGTTGAGCCACCGGTCCCTGGTGGCGGCGTCCGCAGTACTCATGATGGCCCAAGAGTACCGGCCGCCAGGGCACACGCGGCCGGTCCCGCCGATAGGCTCCGGACATGCGCAGCTTCTTCGACTACATGCCGCCCTGGGTCCGCAACGAGGGGTCGCTGCACGTCTACGCCCTGCCCGACGATCCGGCGCGGGAACGGCTGGCCGAAGAGTCGCTGCGGCTCGACGGCATCGTCGGCCTCCCCCGGATGCCCGAGCCGTGGCTGCACCTGACCGTGAGCCGGCTGTCGCAGTTCGACGACCTGTCTCACGCGGAGCTGACGCGGCTGGCGGAGGCGCTCGGGCGCGAGGTCGAGGGCTTGGGCGCTTTCGACGTCGCGTTGGGGGCGCCCGCGGCGGGCGAGCACACCGTCGGGTGTTCGGCCCCGTCGAGCCCGCGGTGGGAGGCGCTGGTCTCCGGGGCGCGCCGCGCGGCATCGGATACCTTCGGCGGCGAGCTGCCGCCTCCCCCGTACGCGCCGCACGCCTCGATCGCGTACGCGACCGGGGACGTGGACGACACCCTTGTCGCCTCGCGCCTCGTGGGAGCCGCCGAGATCGGGCTGGTGCGCATCGACCGGGTCCACCTGGTGTCGGTCACGGTCCGCCCCGATCTGGGCACCTTCGACTGGATCGAGCTGGCGAACGTCGACCTGTAGGGCGCCACCCCGCGGACG
>CAYVWO010000153.1:0-6599 GCA_964455495.1 uncultured Tessaracoccus sp. | reverse complement strand
CCGCGCATCGTCGAGGGCGGCGTCGGCGGCTTCTTCAAGGATGTCGTGCTCGTCGACCAGGCCGCGGTCTGGGAGGACAAGAAGACGGTCGGCCAGTCGCTGGCCGACGGTTCGACCGAGGTCGCGCGCTTCGTGCGCTTCGCCGTCGGAGCCTGAGCGCCGCGCTCGCTCTTCAAGTAGAGTTACGTGCGCCGCGACCCCTCGTGGGTTGCGGCGCACGTGCCGTGTTCGCCCGCAAACGCCCAGGAGTCCTAAGTGTCGTATCAGCGTGTGTTGTTGAAGCTCTCCGGTGAGGTGTTCGGGGGCGGCAAGCTCGGCGTGGACCCCGTCGTCATCTCCGCCATCGCGGAGGAGATCGCGGAGGTCGTCCGCGCCGGCACCCAGGTCGCCGTCGTCGTCGGCGGGGGCAACTTCTTCCGCGGCGCGGAGCTGTCACACAGCGGCATGTCGCGCGACCGCGCCGACTACATGGGCATGCTCGGCACCGTCATGAACGCCATCGCGCTGCAGGAGTTCTGCGAGAAGGCGGGGGTCCCGACCCGCGTGCAGTCGGCCATCAACATGGCGCAGGTCGCCGAGCCGTACATCCCGCGCCGCGCCGAGCGTCACATGGAGAAGGGCCGCGTCGTGATCTTCGGCGCGGGCTCCGGCATGCCGTACTTCTCCACCGACACCGTCGCGGCCCAGCGCGCGCTGGAGATCGGCGCCGAGGTGCTGCTCATGGGCAAGCAGGGCGTCGACGGCGTGTACGACAAGGACCCGAACGCGCACGCCGACGCGACGAAGTTCGACCACCTCACCTATGACCAGTACCTGTCCGAGGACCTGAAGGTCGCGGACGCGACCGCCATCTCGCTGGCCCGCGACAACGCGTTGACGATGGTGTTCTTCAACCTCTCCGTGGCCGGCAACATCGCCCGCGCCGTCGCCGGCGAGCCCATCGGCACCCTCGTTTCCCGCTAACTGACCTCCCGCCACACCTAGGAGACATCATGATTGACACCATCCAGAAGGACGCCGCGGACAAGATGCAGCACGCCGTCGACTTCGTCCGCGAGGACATGGCGACCATCCGCACCGGCCGCGCGCACCCCGCGATGTTCAACAAGATCAACGCGGAGTACTACGGCGCGCCGACGCCGCTGCAACAGCTCGCGCAGTTCACGTCGCCCGACCCGCGCTCGCTGCTGATCACCCCCTTCGACCGCAGCGCCATCGGCGCCATCGAGAAGGCCATCCGCGACTCCGACCTGGGCGTTAACCCCAGCAACGACGGCAACTCCGTGCGCGTGATCGTGCCGCAGCTCACCGAGGAGCGCCGCAAGGAGTACATCAAGCTCGCCAAGGGCAAGGCCGAGGACGCCCGCATCGCCGTGCGCAACGTCCGCCGCCACGCCATCGACGCGCTGAAGAAGCTGCAGAAGGACGGCGAGATCGGCGAGGACGACCTCAGCCGCGCGGAGAAGAGCCTCGACGGCACGACGCGCAAGTACGTCGACGGCATCGACGACCTGCTGAAGCACAAGGAAGCCGAACTCCTCGAGATCTGAGTCCCCATGTCACGACAGACCGCCACACCGAAACCCAAGGCCGGCCGGAACCTCCCGGTCGCCATCGGCGTCGGCGTCGGCCTGTTCGTGCCGCTCGCCGCGGGGCTGATCTGGGCGCCGTGGTTCTTCACGCTCCTCATCGCCGTCGGGCTCGGTCTTGCCGCCGTCGAGGTGCACCGCGCGCTGCTCCTCAAGGGCATGCGCGCGGAGATCAGGCCGATCGTGATCGGCACCGTCGTCAGCGTCCTCGGCGGCTACATCGCCGGCCGCGTCGACCTGCACATCTCCGCGGTCGGCTTCGCCGCCATCTGCCTCGCCACCACCATGCTCGCCGCGTTGACCTCGCGGCTCTTCCGTGGCGCCGACGGGTTCATCCGCGACGCCTCGGCCAGCGCCTTCCTGATCGCCTACATCCCGCTGATGGGGGTGTTCGTCCCGCTGCTGCTCGCGGCTGACCACGGCAGGCTCCGGATCCTGATCGTGATCATGTGCGTCATCGCGTCGGACACCGGCGCGTTCGCCGTCGGAGTCCTGTTCGGCAGGCACAAGATGGCGCCAAGCATCAGCCCAGGTAAGACGTGGGAGGGCTTCGCCGGCGGCGTGGCCGTCGCCGCTCTAGTCGGCGCGTTGGGTGTCTACTTCCTGTTGGAGACGCACTGGTGGGTCGGGCTCATCCTCGGCGCCCTCTGCAGCCTGGGCGGCACCGTCGGCGACCTCGTCGAGTCGCTCATCAAGCGCGACGCGGGGCTCAAAGACATGTCGAACTTCCTGCCCGGCCACGGCGGCATCATGGACCGCATCGACTCGATGCTGGTGGCCGTGCCCGTCGGGTGGCTCGTTCTGCACCTCGCCCTCGGCTGACGCCGAGCCCATTCTCAGGAGACCCATGTCCCCGACGCTCTTGCCGCTCGTCTTCGAGGCGCCCCGCCGGGGCAAGCCGCCGAAGCACTGGTTCGACCTCTCCCGCAAGGAGCGCGTCGAGGCGGCGACGAACCTCGGGCTCCCTCGCTTCCGCGCCGACCAGATCTCCCGGCACGTGTTCGACCGCCTCGAGGACGACGCGACGGCGTTCACAGACCTGCCCGCGGCCATCCGCGCCGAACTCGGCGAGCAGCTGTTCCCGCGGCTGCTCGAGCAGGTGACGCGGCGGATGACCGACGACGGCGCGACCGTGAAGACGCTGTGGAAGCTCTTCGACGGCTCGCTGCTCGAGTCCGTGCTGATGCGCTACCCGAACCGCACGACGCTGTGCATCTCGTCGCAGGCCGGCTGCGGCATGGCCTGCCCGTTCTGCGCCACCGGTCAGGGCGGGCTCAAGCGCAACCTCTCGCAGGCCGAGATCGTCGCGCAGGTCCTCGCCGCCGACCAGCAGCTCTCCTCGGGGACCGTGCCGGGGGCCTCGGGGCGCCTGAACAACATCGTCTTCATGGGCATGGGCGAGCCCATGGCCAACTACAACGCCGTCCTCGGCGCCATCCGCACGTTCCTCGAGCCCGGCCCCAACGGCTTCGGGATGAGCGCGCGCGGCATCACGGTCTCCACCGTCGGGCTCGTCCCGCAGATCGTCAAGATGACGGGGGAGGGCCTCCCGCTGACGCTAGCGGTGTCGCTGCACGCACCCGACGACGAGCTCCGCGACGAGATCGTCCCGGTCAACAACCGCTGGAAGGTGGCCGAGGTCGTCGACGCCGCCTGGGAGTACGCGCGCGCGACCAAGCGCCGGGTCTCCATCGAGTACGCCATGATGCGCGACATCAACGACCAGGTGCACCGCGCCGAACTGCTCGCCGACGTGCTCAAGCGCCGCGGCGACTGGGGCTGGGTGCACGTGAACCTGATCCCGCTGAACCCCACTCCCGGCTCGAAGTGGACGGCGTCGCGCAAGGCCGACGAGCGCGCGTTCATCGAGACGCTGGAGCGCCGCGGCGTGCCGGTCACGCTCCGCGACACCCGCGGCCAGGAGATCGACGGCGCCTGCGGCCAGCTCGCCGCCAAGGCGGCCGACTCCGCTTAACGACCCCCACCGCGAGGTGTGGGGACGGCACGTTAGGCTCGGCACGACCTGAACCACTCGGCGTGCGGAGGACACATGACGAACACGGGCAGCCCCGCGCGCAGGATCGCGCGCACGGGAATCCTGATCGCGCTCTGCGTGGTCGGCGCACTGATCAAGATCCCCAGCCCGACGGGGAGCGTCGCCCTCGATGCGGCCCCGGCCTTCCTCGCGGCCTTCGCGTTCACGCTGCCCGAGGCGGCGCTCGTCGCGGTCCTCGGCCACCTGGTGTCGGCGGCGACGGCCGGGTTCCCGCTCTCGCTGCCGGTGCACCTCATCATCGCGGTCACCATGGCGGTCGCCGTCGCCGGCGCGGGTTGGGCGGCACGGCGCGCCAACGTCTGGGTGGGCGTCGTCGTCGGCATCGTGCTGAACGGCGTGGGCGCCCCGCTGACGCTCGTACCGATGTTCGGCTGGGGCTTCTTCGCCGGGATGCTGGTCCCGCTGCTCGTGGGGGCCGCCATCAACGTGATCCTTGCCGCTCTGGTCGCCAAGGCGCTGAAGGCGGCGGGCCTCGCGGAGCCGTCGCCCGCGTGACCGTCGTCGTCGCCGACGGCGCGCGCGTCTCCTTCGCGGTGGCGGCGCGCCCGGCGCTGGCGGGCATCGACCTCCTCGTCCGCGAGGGGGAGACGGTCGCCGTCGTCGGGGCCACGGGGGCGGGGAAGAGCACGCTCGCGCGGCTCCTCGTCGGGCTGATCCCCGGCCATCTTCCCGCCGAGGTGAGCGGCCGCCTGACCCGGCCCGACGTCGTCGGGTACGTCCCGGAGCGCGCGGAGGCCGCGCTGATCGAGCCGCGGGTGGGCGACGACGTCGGGCTCGGCCTGCCGCCTGAGGGCCGGGGCGAGCGGGTCGCCGCGGCGCTCGCGGCCGTTGGCCTGGAGGGCTTGGAGGGCCGCGCCACCGGCGAGCTCAGCGGCGGGCAGGTGCAGCGGGTCGCGATCGCCGGGGCCCTGGCCCGCGGGGCCGAGCTGCTCGTCCTCGACGACCCCACCTCCGAGCTCGACGCCGACGGCCGGGTCGCGCTGCTGCGCGCACTCCGGGGCCGTACCGCCGTGATCGCGACCCACGACCCCTACCTCGTCGAGGGCTGCTCCCGCGCGGTCGCACTCGACCGCGGCGCCGTCGCCTACGACGGGACGGCTTCGGCGCTGTTGGCGGACGACGAGCTCTGCTCGCGCGTCGGGCTCCGGGCGGCCCGTGGGGAGCCGCTGCGGGAGCGCCTCGGCGTGTCGCCGCCCGCCGCCCCCGGCGACCTCGTTGCGCTGGTGACCCACCTCGACTTCACCTATCCCGGCGGCGTCACGGCGCTCGCCGATGCGACCCTCACCGTCGCGCGGGGCGAAATCGTCGCGCTGCGCGGCCCCAACGGCTCCGGCAAGTCGACCCTCGCGCGGTGCCTGCTCGGCCTGCTTCCCACCCCCGACGGCGCAGTCGCGGTCGACGGTACCGCCGCCATGGTGCTGCAGGACCCTGACGCCCAGCTGTTCCACGACACGGTGCGCGCGGAGGTCGGCTTCGCGCCGCGCTGCCAAGGGCTCGCGGCCGACGTCGTGGAGGAGCGGGTGGCTCGCGCGCTGGCCGCGGTGGGGATCTCCGACGACGCGGAGACCCACCCGATGCGCCTGGCCCGGTCGCGGCGCCAGTTGGTCGCCGTCGCGGGCGCGCTGGCCGCCGAGCCCGACCTCCTGGTCCTCGACGAGCCCACCGGCGGCCTCGACCGCGACGCCTTCGAGCGCGTCGCCCGCGCCGTCGCCGAGGCCGCTGAACGCGGCGCGGGCGTGCTGCTGATCACGCACGACGACGACCTCGCCTCGCTTGCCACGCGCACCGTGGCCCTCGCCGCGCCGCCGCCCGCGCCGTCGGTCGAACGGGAGGAGGCCCCCCGGACGCGCCGATGGGACCCGCGCGCCGTCGGGCTCGCGACGCTGGCCGCAATGGGGGTCATGGTGGCGTCGGGCTCCCTGCCGGTCGTCGGGGGCGTGGTCGCCGTCGGCCTCGCGCTGTTGGCGGCGACCGTGCGCGACGGGCTGCGCCGCGCCGGTGCAGCGCTGGTGCCGCTGGCCCCGGTGGCCGGGCTCGTCGGCGTCTTCGGCTACCTCGTCCCCCCGGCCTGGGTGGACGACGCGGCCACCTACGCGGCGCTGCTCGTCCTGCGGCTGGTCGGCATGGTCGTCTGGACGGTGTTGGCTCTCGCCAAGGGCGACGGCGAGCAGGGGATCGCGCTCGCCCGGGGGTCGCGGCTGCCCCCGTCGCTCGTGCTGGTGGTCACCATCGCGCTGCGCTTCGTGCCAACGCTGACGCGCCGTCGGGAACGCATCACGCTGGCCCAGCGGGCTCGGGGCGCGCGGCTCGACGAGGGTGGCCCCATTCGTCGCGCCCGCGCACAGCTGGCCGTCCTCGTCCCCCTGTTCGTCGGGGCCATCGCCACCGCGAACGACCTCGCCGCGGCGCTGACGGTGAGGGGGGTGGTGTCCGCGCGCGGCGAGGAAGTCGCCCCTTCGCGCTGAGATAGCGGTGGGCAGACGCGGCGATCGGCGTCGGCCGGACTACTATCTGCTTGTTTGCCCGTAATTGACTACTGAGGAGCAGCATGGAACCGCAATTGGAGCGCGTCTTCGAGTCCGTCATCGCTCGCAACCCTGGTGAGGCTGAGTTCCACCAGGCAGTGCGCGAGGTCTTCGAGAGCCTTGCCCCCGTCATAAAGCGGCACCCCGAGTACCTCGAGATGAAGATGCTGGAACGCATCTGCGAGCCCGAGCGGCAGATCATCTTCCGCGTCCCGTGGCAGGACGACAAGGGCGAGGTCCACATCAACCGCGGCTTCCGCGTCGAGTTCAACTCCGCGCTCGGCCCCTACAAGGGCGGCCTCCGCTTCCACCCCAGCGTCTACCTGGGCGTCATCAAGTTCCTGGGCTTCGAGCAGATCTTCAAGAACTCGCTCACCGGTCTTCCCATCGGCGGCGGCAAGGGCGGCTCCGACTTCGACCCGCGCGGCA
>CAYVWO010000152.1:0-6639 GCA_964455495.1 uncultured Tessaracoccus sp. | reverse complement strand
GCGGCCGACGTGTCGGGCTTCGACTCGGCCTTCTTCGACTTCTTGGGGGCGCTGCAGTCGGCCTTCTTGCCGGGGGCAGGGCCGAACTCCTTGCCGTCGAAGATGTAGTCGCGCGCGTACTCGTAGTAGGCGTCGTACTTGCCGGTGTCGTATGGGTTGTTCAGCGCGCAGCGGCCGACGTAGTAGCCGATGACGTCGGCGAAGGTCTCGGTCACGGAGCTTCCGGCGTACTTCGAGAAGCGGCCCTCGCGCTGGTGCAGGCGCGTGAAGTCCCGCCAGTACTCGGGATTCGAGTAGCGGTCGGAGTTCAGGGTGTGGGCGAGCTCGTGCGTGATGAGGCGGCTGAGGCGCCCCGTGTCACCGGAGTCGATGGCCTTCTGGAACTTCGTGAAGTCGAAGGAGACATAGCCGGAGCGGGTGAGGCTCCAGTCGCCCCAGGCGTAGCCGCGGATGCTCGTGGCGTTGAGGCCGACGGTGCCGCTCACCTTGCCTTGGAGGTCCTCCAGGTAGTCGGTGCACCCGACGGCGTCAAGGGTCTCCCAGAGGATCTTGATGGACTCGCGGTGCTGCTTCGTCCAGCCTCGGCCGGCGAGCTTGAACCCGAAGGTGTCGGCCAGCTGGTCCACGACCTCGCTGGTGCTCGCGTCCTCGGGGAACGGGTTGGTGACGGCGCACGGCTCGGCGATCCCGGCGACGGGCGGGCCCGGCTCGTCGGCCTCAGGAGCGGCGCTCGCGGACAGCGCGAAGAGGGTGCCGACGCCGACGGCGAAGGCCGTCGTGGTGGCGATCAACCACTTGCGCAACCCGGTCTCCCACCCGTCGTCCCGAACAAACCACCCAAGAATCTCTCAGGATTCTCAGGAAGTCAAACCGGTCACACCCCTGTGGACAGCTGGGCAAGTTATCCACAGATCAACTTTCGGCGATCGACTTGCGGCGACTCCCGGCTTACTCTCGCCAAACGCAGACGGAAGGGGGCTCCGCGATGCACAAGCCGATCGGTTCGGCCGCGATGCCCGGGGCGGCGCCAACACGCCCGGAGGGGGTTCAGCTGCGCGCGCGGCGCAACCCCCGCCTCATCGCGCTCGGGGTGCTGCTGGTCGTCCTCGGCGGGCTCGCCGCCGCGGCCGTCTACTCGGCGACCGCGGACCACCGCGCCGTCGTCATCATGGCGCGCGACGTCACGCGCGGCTCGATCCTCCAGGCCGACGACGTGGCCGCCGCGGAGGTACCGGGCGGGTTCGCCGTCGACGCCCTCCCGGCCGAGCGTCTGGGGGACCTGATCGGCGAGCAGGCCCTCACCGACCTGCCGGAGGGGTCCTTCCCGCTCGCGCACCACGTGGGCGAGGACCCGCTACCCCCTGGCCAGAGCCTCGTCGGCCTCAAGCTGCCGATGGGCCGCATCCCCGTCTCGCCGCTGCCGCCGGGAACCCGAGTCGCCGTGATCGGCGTGGGTGAGGGGGCGGACCAGACGGTGGAGGCCGTCGTGGCGGCCGCGCCCACCGCGCTCCAGGACGGCACGACGTACGCCGTCGACCTGCGCGTAGCGGTCGCGGACGCACCGGCGCTCGCCAGGATGGCCGCAGCCGACTCGGCGGCGCTCGTGGTGATCGGGGAGTCGTGATGGCCGTCTTCGTCCTCTGCAGCGCCGTCGGCTCCCCCGGCGTCACCACCACGACCCTCGGCCTGGCACTCGGCTGGCCGCGCGACGTCCTGCTCGCCGACTGCGACCGCGACCCGTCGCAGGCCGTGCAAGCCGCCTACCTCCGAGGCATGGATCACGGCGGGCGCGGGCTGATGGCGCTGGCCCAGGTCCACCGCGAGGGCGCCGCGCTGACCCCGGAGGTGTGGCGCCAGGCGCTCCCGCTGGCGACCGGAGGAGACACGCTGCGCCGGTTCCTGCCCGGGTTCTCGTCCGCGGGCGCGTCTCGGCTGTTCGAGCACGTGTGGGGCGCGCTCGGGGAGGCGTTCGAGGCGCTGGACGCCAAGGGAACCGACGTCCTCGTCGACGCCGGACGCGTCTCGCCGCACGGGCTCCCCCTTGGCCTGCTCGCCGTCGCCGACGCGGTGCTCCTGACCACGCGCACCTCCCTCCGAGCGCTCGCGGGGGCGCGGATCCACCTCGCGACGCTCGCCGACCAGGTGCGCGCGCTTCCCTCCGCCCACGAGGTGGGGCTGGTCGTCGTCGGCCCCGGCAGGCCGTACGGGTCGGGGGAGATCGCGGCGCAGTTCGGGGTGCCCTGCTGGGCGGAGGTCGGCTGGGACCCGCGGTCGGCTGGCGTGCTGAGCGACGGCGACCCCGAGCCCCGGCGGTTCCACGACTCCGCCTTCCTCGGCGGGTTTCGGTCCGAGGCCAAGTCCCTGTTCGACCGCGTCTCCAGGGCCCGAAAGTCCATCGCCGACCTCGGGAGGGTGCCGTCGTGAGCATCCACGAGCTTCCTCCCCTATCCGGCGCGCTCGGCCGCCTGGGGCTGGGCGATCTCCCCACATCCCCGACGTCGCCGCCTCCGGTCTACAACCCGGCGCCGCGCCGCCGCGCGCTGGTCGAGCCGGTGAGCGACGACGTCGACTGGCACCTCGTGGTGACGCTGCGGCGCGAGGCCGCCGAGCAGATCACGCGCGCGGCGGAGGACTGGCTGAAGGACCACGGGCGTCCGCTGGCCGACCCCGACCGCCGCGTCCTCGGGCGCTCCATCGTGCGCTCGGTGGTGCACGCGCGCGCCCAGGTGCTCAGCGAGCAGGGCGAGGCGCTGTGGCCGCTGCGGCTGGAGAACCGGTACGCGGACGCCGTCGAGAACGCCATCTTCGGATACGGCCGCCTGCAGCCGCTCTTCGAGCTGCCGACGGCGGAGAACATCGAGATCCACGGCCACGACAACGTCTGGGTGCAGCACGGAGACGGGCGCCGCCATCCCCACCCGCCCGTCGCCGACAGCGACGAGGAGCTGGTCGACGCCATCCGCTTCCTCGGCGAGACGGCGACCCCGCCGCGGCCCTTCGACGACCTCCACCCCACGATGACCCTCGCGCTGGGAGATCGCTTCCGGCTCCACGCGATCGGCTTCGGGCTCTCGTTCCGGCCGAGCATCGTCATCCGGCAGCACCTCCTCACCGATGTGACGCTCGGCGACCTGTCCGACGGCGGGATGCTGCCGGCCAGGGTGGCGCGGCTGCTGCGGTCGGCGGTGCTGGCGCGCAAGTCGTTGGTCATCTCCGGAGACCAGGGCGCCGGCAAGACCACCCTGCTGCGCGCGCTCATCGCGGCGATCCACCCCGGCGAGCGGTTCGGCACCCTCGAGACCGACTACGAGCTGCTGACCCACCTCCTGGCGCATCGCCGCAACGTCCTCGCGCTGCAGGCGCGCGTCGGGATGGGCGAGGCCGCGGGCGGGGTCTCCGTCGGCTCGTACACCGTCGCCGACCTCATCCCGGAGGCGCTGCGGCAGAACCTGGCCCGGCTGGTCGTCGGCGAGGTCCGCGGCGAGGAGGCCGGGGCCATGTTCGAGGCGATGCAGGCGGGCGCGGGGACGCTGTCGACGACGCACTCCCACTCCGCCTCCTCCACCATCGACCGGCTCGCGGCGCGCGTCGCGCAGGGCGGGGTGCTGACCATCGACGACGCGATGCGGCAGATCGCTCACCACATCGACTTCGTCGTCCACGTCACGCTCCAGGACGACGCGTGGCGCGGCGGGGTCCGGCGCCGGTTCGTGTCGGAGGTGCGGCAACTGACGGGCAGCATCGAGGCCGACCGCCCGTCGACGCACCTGGTGTACCGGGCGGCGACAGACACGCAACCGGAGCTGTTCCAGCCAGACGCCGCCATGGCCGCCGAGCTCGCGCCTTTCGACCGGGGGTCCGAGCCATGGGCATGACCGCGGCCGTCGCCGCGGGGGCGCTGGTGGGGCTCGGCCTCGCGCTCGTGCTTGCCGGTCTGGTCAGCGCAGGTCCGCCGTCGTCCACAGGTTCGCCCACCCCACTGTGGACAAGGTGGGGTCGACGGTGGACGGCGCTCTCCGCGCGGCGGCGGGCCTGGGTGCTTGGCGCGATCGGCGCCGGCGTCGGGTCGGCGGTCGTCACGGGCTGGCCGTTCCTGCTCGCTCTCGTGCCGCTCGTGCTGATCGCCGTGCCCGCGCTGTTGACGGCGCCGCAGCAGCCGGAGATCGAGATCCTCGCCGGCCTCGACCGATGGGTGCGCCTGGTGTCGACGTCGCTGACCGCGGGGAAGTCCATCCGCGACGCGATCTTCGCCACGAGGGCGCAGGCACCCCCCGTGCTGCGCGCCCCGGTCGGCCGGCTCTGCGCCCGGCTCGACCAGCGCTGGGCGACGCGCGATGCCCTGTTCGCCATGGCCGACGAGCTGGACGCGGCGGACGCGGACGCGGTGCTTGCGGCGCTGTCGATCGCCGCCGCGCGCGGAGGGGCGGGCACGCGGACGACGCTCGCCGCACTCACCGACAACATCCAGGCGCGGCTTCGGGCACTGCGCGAGATCGCGGCGGAGCGCGCGAAGCCGCGCGCTGTGGTGCGGCAGGTGACCGGCATCACCGTCGCCGTCCTTTGCGCCACGCTGGTCATGAATCCCGGCTTCTTCGCCCCGTACGCGACGCCGGTGGGGAGCGTCGCGGCCCTCGTCCTGGTCGTCGCGTACCTGGGCTGCCTGGCCATCCTGCGCCGCAAGACGGTCCCGCCGCCGGCGCCTCGGTTCCTGCGGAGCGCGCCGTGATCGGGCTCGTGACCGCGGCGGGCATGGTGGCCGGGCTGGGCGGCTTCCTCATCCTGCGGGGCGCCCTGGCCCAGCCGATCCGACTCGACGACGCCCTCGCCGCGCTCGAGGCCCGGCCGCCCGCGGAGGAGCAGCCGATCGCCGGCGGCCTCGAGGGGCTGAGCGAGCGGCTGCGCCGGGCGCTGAGGCTCCCGATCACCGCCAGGCAGCAACGGATGCTGAACCTTCAGGGGAGGTCGGTCGGCGACTTCTTCGCGGAGAAGCTGGTCTGGGCGGCGCTGGGCTTCCTGCTGCCCGCGCTCTGGGCCGTGCTGCAGCTGGCCTTCGGCAGATCGCCCGGCCTGACCCCGATGGTCCTCAGCCTCGCGGGCGGCGCCGCGGGCTTCTTCGTCGCCGACCTGCGCCTGCGCTCCGGCGCGGAGCAGCAGCGGCGTGTCGCCACCGACGGCATCCACACCTTCTTCGACCTCGTGGTCCTCGAGCGGCTGGCCAACGCGTCGGCGGCGCAGGCCGCGGCGAACGCGGCGGCGGTCTCGGACTCCCCGCTCTTCCGGCGTGTCTCCGTCGGCCTCGAACGGGCGCGGATGGAACAGGCGCCGCCGTGGGACGAGCTACGCCGAGTCGCCGACGAGTGGGCGGTGCCGGAGCTGACCGACTTCGCGGACGTGATGCAGCTGGAGGAGCAAGGAGCGGGCCTCGCCGAGGTGCTGCAGGCGCGCGTGCGCGAGCTCAGGGACGCCCATCTCAGCGCGCAACGCTCCGCCGCCCAGGAGGCCAGCGAGGCCATGACGCTCTGGATGACGATCCCTGCTCTCCTGCTCGGGATAGCCCTACTCGTGCCCGCGCTGCTCGGCCTGCTCGGCGGGTGATCGCACGTGGCCTGTGGACAACCGGAAAACCGCCCCATCGATTCTCTACTACACATCCTGAGGAGGAACCCATGAGAGCCGTTCACCACACCGTCGGGCTGCTGCTGCAGCTGCTAGCCCCTGCTCCGCGGAACGAGCGCGGGCTCAGCCAGAGCACCGAGAACGCCATCCTGCTCGCCGGGGCGGCCGCGATCGCCACCATCATCATCGCCGTCATCACGGCCTACGTGACCGACCAGCTACCGAAGCAATGACCAGGGAACCACTGTGAGGGCCGCGCGCGCGGTCGGCGCACTGCTTGCCCTGGCGGCGCTCCTCCTCGGCGTGCCGTGGGCGCTGGCCCGCTTCGGGAACCTCCCCGAGCTACTCACCCTCGACTGGGCGGCGGCGCTCAGGGGGATCGGCGGCGGACGCCTGATGCTGGCGCTGCTCAGCGCGGCTGGTTGG
This sequence comes from uncultured Tessaracoccus sp., assembly GCA_964455495.1. Lineage (GTDB taxonomy): Bacteria > Actinomycetota > Actinomycetes > Propionibacteriales > Propionibacteriaceae > Arachnia. The sequence goes on along the minus strand of CAYVWO010000152.1, from coordinate 597 downwards.
GCGGCCTGGCTCGTGCTCGCCGTCACCACGGTGCTCGAGGTCGTGGCGGTCGCGTCCCGGTACCGGGTCTCCGTGACGCTGCCGGGCACGGGATGGCTCCGTCCGGTGGTGTCCGCGCTCGTGCTGGCCGCCATCGGCGCGCCGGGGGCGGCGCTCGCCGACGCAGCGGCGCAGCCGCCCATCCCGGTTCCGCCGCCGGGCCCCCTCACCGCCTCCCCGCACGCGACATCCGCGCACGCCGACGACGCCACGATCCGGCTCCCCTCGAGCCCGAGCGAGCCGCGCATGCTCTCGCCGACGACGGCCGACGTAGAGCTGCGCGTCGTCGTGCGGAAGGGGGAGTCGCTCTGGCTGATCGCCGAGCGGGAGCTCGGCGACCCCGAGCGATGGCCCGAGATCTACGAGCTCAACCGCGACCAGATCGCCAACCCCGACCTCATCGACGCCGGGTGGGCTCTCCGCCTGCCCGCCCCCGGGCCGGCGCCCACCCGGCAGGCTCCTCCCGAGGAAGCGGGCGCCGATGAGACGGCCCCCGAGCCCGCGCGGGACGAGCCGCTCGACGAGGAGGCGGCCGAGGATGCCGAGCTCGTCGAGGCA
>CAYVWO010000151.1:1480-6640 GCA_964455495.1 uncultured Tessaracoccus sp. | reverse complement strand
TGAGTAGCCCACCCGACCAGTACAAGACGGTGTGGTATTTCGCGATCGCGCCGGCGATCAGGCTGACGCCGAGCGTGATCGGTACCAGTACCAGCGCGAGCCCGCCGGCGAAGATGAACGTCAACGGCAGCAGTCGCCAGCGTCTGTTCTTCACGGCTGCGGCGAGGTAGCTCGGGGCGAGGAAGACGATGCAGCATGGGGCGAAGAGGGCCACCCCTCCGGCCAGGAAGGCCGCCAGGATGCTTCCTGTCGAGAGCAGGTCGGTTCCCATTACAGTGCGGACCACGCTACGCCGAGGGCGTCGGCAAGGCGCCGACGCGGGAGCCGGCCGGCGCTGAGGAACTCTCCGTCGATCAGCACAAGGGGGAATACTGCGGGGCGATGGAGCACGATCAGGGACTGCCCCTCGGGCGATTCGGCCTCGACCGTGCGGAGCCGTATCCGTTCTTGTTCGGCGAGGGGGTCGAGCACAGTGTGCGCGTCGTCGCAGAAGTGGCACGCCGGCAGGGTGACCAGTGTGAGCTGAGGTGTGGCGCGGTCGGGTGGCCCGCTGGGTTCGGTCATGTCATTCATGTTCGTGTGGCCTGTTCTGAGCCTGGTTCAGGATGGATCAAGATCTGGTCAAGGCCTTGATCCGGGATCAGCGGACGTAGGGTTCAGTGGCGATGGCTCTTCCCCCGCCCCATGCCGAGGTGCATGACGACCATCATTCCCATGCACAGCAGCCCTGCGATCAGGCCTCCCGGATTGGCTCCCGACGCGAATGACCAGATGCCTACTGCAACCAGGGGCAGGCACATCAAGAGCATCATCCACATGTGGGCGCCGTGGCGGTGGTTGTGCTTCTCAGGGACGTCAGGCCGCCGCGTATCGGCTGGTGCGGCTGCGTAGTTGGTCCAGGCCTGCGGGGTCGGCTCCTGCTGGTCGTGAGTGTTGGTGTTGTTCATGGCTGCTCCTTCAGGGAATCCGTTGATGTAGCGACGGTCTCAGTCGGCCGTCAGTGTGCGGTACGGGTTCGGTCAGAGTTTGGTCAAGCCTTCTCCGACCGGTGGCGGGCGCCTGATACACAGCCCGCATGGTTCACGGATGGTGGCCGGTATGTTCGCTGGTCTCGACTGGAAGCGGCGACTGCGGACCGGCAGGATTGACCAGGGGTCCGACAACAAATGTGGAGACACCGAACAGGACGGTGAAGACCGCCACGCCAAGGATGGGCGCCTTCCAGGTGTTGAAGCGTCTACGGAGCCGCCTCAACAGAGGAATGCTAAGAACGAGGCCCACGCCATAGAGAACAGAGTTTCCGACGGCGCCCGTGAGCAGAGCAGCGCCAGCGATCAGACCGATGTGGTGCATCACATGTGGCACGAGTCCCAGCAGCGTACCGAGGCCGGCGCGCGCGCTCTCCCAGAGGCCAAGTCGCCCGCCTGTAGCCTTCGACGATGCCTCGGCTGGACCGGCAGGTGGTGCGGGGTGAGAGTTGTCCAGGATCATCAGGGTCGCCCTTCCTGCCCCGTCAGTCGTTCGTCTTTTGGGCGGCGACCAGTGGCTTCACTGCGGTGGTGTCGGGGTCCGTCGCCTGATGGCGAAGGTGGTCGCTGAGGATGAAGAACGCGCCGAGCAGGATGCTGACGATGGCGAAGACCTGTGCCTCGGTGAGCCCGACGAGGAACGGTGGGTTGATCCTGACGAACTCGACAAGGAGCCGCGACACGCCGCTCAGCAACAGGTAGGAGCCGAATACGGACACGGGTCGCCAGTGTCGGCCCAACGCCCACAAGACGCCCGCGACCGCGAACGCGCCGAGCGCCTCATAGAGCTGGGCAGGGTGAACGGGCACATCAATGGGCACGACTCCGTTGGGGAATGCCATACCCCAGGGCAGATCGGTGGGTGCGCCGTATGTTCCGTCGCCCGCGAGGAAGCAGCCAATGCGACCGATACCGTAGGCCACCGACAACGGCATCGCCATTGCCCCAGCAACAGTCCCCAACGGCAGACCACGGCGCCAGCAGATCACCACGACGGCGGCGATGCCACCGAGGAGTCCGCCGTACCAGACGAACCCTGAACTGCCAAACATGTGCCAACTGAGGTACTGCCAGTTATCGAGGACGTAGTAGACCTTCGCGAACACGAATCCCCACACGGTCGCCCACAACACCAGCGAATAGGCTAGGTCCTTACTGTAGTTCAGGCGCGCGAAGGCACGCCCGAGCAGGAATGCGCCGACGAGGGCGGCAAGGGCCTTACTCACCCCATACGACTGAATCTGGATTCCATAGAACGAGAACAAAACGGGCCACACGGTCTAACTCCTTCAGGCGCCCTGGCATCCGCAGTGCCACCACCTTCACGGTGGCGGTCCCAGATGAAGGGCCAGGTCAGAGCCGACCAAGATTCGGTCAAGATCGCGGTGCGCCGGGCACCGCATCCGCTCTGGGCAAGGTGAGCGCGAAAACTGAGCCTTGGCCTGGGCCTGGGCTGGATGCGGAGAGGGTGCCGTGATGAGCTTCAGCGATCGCTTTGGCGATGGTCAGTCCGATCCCGGACCCAGCCTCGTCGCTGGCACGCGCGGTGTCACCGCGATAGAAGCGTTCGAAGATGTGGGCGAGTTGTTCTTCCGACATGCCTTCGCCGGTGTCACTGACGCTCAGTGTCGCTGTGGCACCAGAGCCGGCGCGGCCGGTCACCACGACCTTTCCCCCCGCAGGTGTGTGGCGCAATGCGTTGGCCAAGAGGTTCCCGAGTACCTGCGCGATGCGCAGCGGGTCGGCATAGACATCGATGTCCACCACGTCGGTGATGAGGTCGACGGACGCCGCGTCGTAGCGCACCCGCATCTGGCTGCAGGTGTCGTCCGCCAGGGCGCGGAGCCCTTGACGGCGAGCATCGATCGATATGCGGCCTTCCTCAGCGCGGGAGACGTCGTCGAGGTCGCGGGCCAGCCGGGTCAGACGTTCGGCTTGGTGTTCCAGGATTTGTCGAGTTGAGCCGTCCCATGACAGGACGCCGTCGGCGAGCCCTTCGAGGTGCGCGTTGAGTGTCGCGGTCGGTGTGCGGAGCTCGTGTGCCAGGTCGGAGAGCAGTCGACGCCTGGTCCCTTCGACATTGTTCAGCCGCTGAGCCATCCGGTTGAACGCCTGAGCGAGGGTGTCCAGTTCTGGGCCTGCACCCGTGACCGATGCTCGGGTGGCGTAGTCGCCGGTACTGATCTGCTCCGCAGCGTCGGCGAGAGTATCGAGCGGGGCGCGGATGCGCCGGGTGATGTACCAGGTGACGGCCAGCGCCAGTGCGAGCGCGACCAGCAGACCCATGCCCAGCGAGACTGCGCTGGAGCTGGCGAATGCCTCCTCTACGTGGGCCAGGGCGGGTTCTCCCCAATCCTGTCCGGAGGCGACCAGGTGGGCGTGGAACAGTGGCGGGCCGATGATGGCGGCTACGAGGGCCGCAGTCAGGACACTGGCGATCAAGGCGACGGCCTGAGCGATGAATAGCCGTGTCCCTAGGCGCAGTCCGGCGACGCTGTTCGTGGTCATCCCTTCCCCATCCGGTATCCGACACCGCGCACAGTCAGGATGTAGCGGGGGTCGTTGGGGTCGTCCCCCAGCTTGCGTCGCACATTGGCGACATGGACGTCCACGACGTGATCGTCGCCAAACCACGACGAGTCCCATACCTGATCGATGACCTGACGCCTGCTCAGCGCGAGCTTCGGGAGGCTGGAGATGACATCCAGGATGTCGAACTCTGTCCGGGTCAGGTGGACCGTTTCGCCGTCGAGCCAGACCTCGCGTCCGTCGGCGTCGATGTGCAGCGTGCCGAAGACCCTCGGTGGTTCCGTGTCCCCCTCTGGCGCTGTCACCGGTCGCCGGGGGCGCCGAAGGACCGTCTGAACGCGCGCGACGAGCTCGCGGTTGCTGAATGGCTTCGTGATGTAGTCATCGGCGCCTACCGAAAGTCCGACCAGCCGATCTACCTCGTCGCTACGTGCCGTGAGCATCAAGATGTAGCAGTCGGAGAAGCTCCGGACTTGGCGGCACACCTCGATTCCGTCGACACCTGGAAGGCCAAGGTCGAGGACGATCACATCGGGGTCCAGTTCCTTGGCGCGCGCGATGGCCGCCGGACCGGTGTGCTCCAGTGTCACGTCGTATCCTGCGCGTTTGAGGTAGGACGCCACGACGTTGGCCAGCGCCTTCTCATCATCGACGACGAGCACCCGGGTGCCCGGAGCAGCCTGGTCAGTCATTGCGTGCTCCTCCCGTCAGCGCGACGAGACGAGGTCGGACCGATGAGATGGCCGCCCTCCGGAATGCGTGTGGCTCCAAGGCCTGAGGCCTGCCGCGGTGCGCCCCTTGGCTGAATCTTGACCGGATCGTGAAGAGTCCTTCGTCTCGACCGGGGAGGATTAGGTCGACGGCGGTTCGAAGAGATGGTGACGACATGATCCGATCGGTATTGGACTGGGGGCCCGGCCAGTGGGCCTGGGTCTGTATCGCCGTCGTGGTCGCGTGGTTCTTCGTGATCGTGCTGGTGCGGATGCTCTTCCGTGACGCGGACCGCAAAGTCGGCGGACTATCGTACTTCATTTCAGTTCTTCCTTCGTGGGTGAGCCGCAATGCATCGCCCCGTGAGCGCTCGGCTGATCCGCGATCGCGCCGCTTCCTGGTAGGACCGGGCCGTAGGCGTTGACGGCGTCTCTAGCCATGCCGCACGGTCTCTGAGACCGCGCCACCGCGGCCAGAGACTGTCGCGGGCCGAGTGTTTGGCAGGGGTCGGGTGGTGCCTGGCCGGCTTGGTTCGCCAGCCAGCCACCACCCAGGTCCTGGCGTAGGTGGGAGACTAGAGACTTGCGAGCAGGTCGCGCATCTGCTGGATCTCGGTGGTCTGCGCATCGATGATGTCTTGCGCCAGTGCGATCACGTCGGGGTTCTGGCCGTTGTCCACTTGCATCTGCGCCATATCGACAGCGCCTTCGTGGTGGACGATCATCTGCTCCAGGAACAGTCGCGATGCCTCGGCACCAGACGCATTCTGGAGATTTTGGAGAGGATTACTGCAGGCGAGGGACGGCCGGGCGATATCGAGCTCTTGGAGGAGCTCTGTCCCAAGGTGATGGAAGGCTCTCTATGCGGACTGGGTCAGACAGCTCCCAATCCT
>CAYVWO010000151.1:0-1470 GCA_964455495.1 uncultured Tessaracoccus sp. | reverse complement strand
GTCGCCGTGACCTTCATGCCCTGTGCTCTCGTTGCCGGGAGCGACGCCCCAGTCGGCGAGCCAGCCTTGGAGTCGTTCGATCTCTGGACGCTGTGCAGCCTGGATCGCCTCGGCCAGGTCGATGACACGCTGGTCCACCCCTTCCTTGCCCAGAACGAGGTCGGCCATCTCGATGGCCTGTTCGTGGTGCGGGATCATCATCGTGGCGAACATCGCGTCCGCGTCGTTAAAGTCGGCAGCGCCCTCCGAGGCAGTCGGGCTGGCCGAAACCGACGGGCTCGGGGTTGGTGCAGTGCTGGTGCAGGCGGACAGGACGAGCCCGACAGCCAGTGTGAGTGCGGCGACAGCCGCAGCGCGAATCTTCATTGTTGTGTGTTCTCCTTGATCAGTCGCTGACAAGAGCGCTGGCCGGCATCGGCTGGCCGAGCGCAGGCTGGGAGGACCGGTCATCCGGGTCACCCATCGGGGTGTCAGGATTCCGGCCTCTCGGCGGTGGGTCAGGTGCGGCTGATGCAGAGAACGTGAAGAGAGGGAGCCCGCGGCAACGGGGCAACGAATGCGACGCAGACCGCCAGCCTCAGCCGGAGAATGAGTCGTGCCCATGTGGTTACCAGGCGTGGTGGACGCAGGAGGGGCACCAGCAGGAGCAGCACGAACACGCAAGCCATGACCATGACTAGGTCTCCGCAGTCGCCCGGGCCTTCGTCACCCACCGTGGTGGGCACACTCGCGTCTGCCGCGATCACGCCGAGCGCAGTGGCAGCGTCGCTCCCCGACACAACACTCGTCGCATCAGTTCGCGGTCCCGCGGAGCCGTGACAGACCGCGGCGCCGTGCAGGCCGATTCCGTGCATGGCCAACAGCCCGAAGATCACCAGGACAGCGATCACGGCGCCGGGCAGGACCCGTAGAGCCACCCTGTGGAGGCGCGTGCTCGGATGCGGAAGTCCTGGTCTCATGTCGGCTCTAGTTTACGAGACCGCGTGGGCTCGGTGCTCGGTGTCGCCATCGGGTGTCCGGCCCGCGGTCACGAGTACCGCAAGGCGATCATCATCCCCGCTTCGGCGTGGTAGATGTTATGGCAATGCACGGCCCAAACGCCGGGGTTGGTTGCTTCGATGTCCAGCTTCATCTGTCCCATTGGAGGCAGCAGGACGGTGTCCTTCCGCAAGCCGTTGGGCAGGGCGAAGGTGTGACCGTGAACGTGCACCGGATGCGTCATCATCGTTGCATTGGTTACATCGAGCTGTAGGCGTTGGCCCTGTGCTACGTCGATCGGGCTGTTCTGTCCGAAGGGTGCATCGTTGATCGTCCAGACGTACGGCTTCATTTGACCCCCGAGCCGCAGGGGTGCAACCACGTCTGGCTGGCGGGTAGGCAGACGGACGGCTTCGTCCGGATCGAGGTCGGCGCCTTGGAGGACTGGCCCCTGGAACTCCATCAGGTCGACATTTGCGGCAGGGGCTTCTC
>CAYVWO010000150.1:0-6655 GCA_964455495.1 uncultured Tessaracoccus sp. | reverse complement strand
AACAGGGCGGGCTCCACGATGGGCTCGTGCGTGCCAGGGTGATGTACTCCCTTGTAGCGGATGACCCCGGCGTAGTACGGGTTCGTCAGCACACGGTATAGCGCGTTCTTCCCCAGCGGCCTGGATGGGCGCTTCGGCGACGGCACGGACACCAAGCCACGCGCGGTGAGGTCGCGCAGCAGCGCAGTCACGGAGGTCTCCCCTTCCGCGTAGCGCTCGAACGCCCAGGCGATGAGCGGTGCGCGTTCGGGATCGACCTCGACCGTGCGTATCTCGCGGCCTTGGTCGTCGGTGCGGCGGACGTTGAGGTAGCCGATGGGAGCGCGTCCGGGGGTGCCACCTTGCGCGACCTTCTGCGACAAGCCCTTGGTGACTTCGGTGGCGAGGTTCCGGGAGTAGAACTCGGCAATCGAGGACATGATGCCGTGGACGAGCATCCCCGAGGGCGTCTGGTCGATGGACTCGGTGGCAGAGACGAGGGTGACCCCGGCGTTAATGAGGGCTTCGTGAATCTTTACGTCGTCGGCGCGGTTGCGGGCGAGCCGGTCGAGCTTGTGAACGATGCAGAACTGCACACGGGTCGCGGCGAGGAACGCCAGCATCTCCTGCAGCCCATCACGATCTGCCGAGCGCGCCGACTCGCCAGCGTCCACGAACTCCCGCACAATCCGCGCGCCCAGCTCGTCTGCCTTCCGCCGGTTGGCTTCACGCTGCGCGGGGATCGAGAATCCCTCGTCGGTGCCGCCACGCTCGGCCTGCTCTCGCGTCGAGACGCGGAGGTATGAGACGGCCAGCAGAACTGGTGCCTCCTCGGTGTGCTCGGACGCCGTGGCATCGAGGGCGGTGGTTCTCATGATGTCCTCCTCATCGGAGCTCGCTTTGCCGTTGCTCTTGGCTGCGGTGTGACGGTGGTGCAAATTTTGCGCCACCGTCGAGATGACCCGGCTGTTCTGCTCGGATGCTTTCGGGCGGGGGGAGCCCATAGGGGTCTGGCTTGCCGTCCCGCCAGGCACGGTGCCGCGCCTCGGCGATGTTCAGCACCCACTCGACCAGCTTGCTCAGGTCAGGCGTGTTTTGCCTCGTCACCCGAAGTCGTAAGCGCTGATCTTCAGTCCTCATGCCAGGTAGGTGCGCAGCACTTCCCAGAACGTGAGCACCGGAGACAATTTCTGCCCTCCGCCGGGGCCCTGATCCAGATGACACGCCTCTTGCAGATCAAGGACCGGACTAGTTCGTATGGAATTGTGGTGATGTCAGACTATCTCGCCTCGGGTGTCTCCGACAGGGCGAACTTCGGCAGCCCCAGCAAGCCACGCCCCAGCGCGGCCGTGAACAGCTCCTCAGCGAGGGCGTCGAATTCGGGTCCGAGCAGGCGCGCGGCAGCAACCGCGATCTCCGGATCGTCGCCGGGTTCGTCGGCTCGGAGCTTCAGGACGATCGCGGCACGGATGTCGTCACACCACTCTTGTGTCGCGGTGGCCAGCGACGTGGTCGCTCCGGCTACCGGGTCGGCGAGGAGCCTGACCAATGCCTGGCCTTCCTTGCGGGCGAACAGTCTGTCCAGCGCGGCCACGATGCTGGCCCGTACCTCCTCGGGCGCGGAGCTTGACGGTGCTGGGCTGCCGTCGAGAAGCGCGAGTGTGCTGACGCGCATGTGACTGATCGCATCGAGTGCGAGCCCTTCCTTTCCCTTGCCGGGGAAGTGGTGATACATGCTCCCGTGACCCACCCCCGAGCGCTGCTGGAACATCTGCGGGCTCGTCGCCTCGAACCCCCGCTCCGCCAGCAGCGCACACGCCGCCGCCACCAGCTTCTGCTTCGAGTCATACGCCGGCCGCCCCGGCCCACGTCGCTTCTCCACCATCATGCCCACTCCTCGCCTCGCGGCCCAACTGGCAGGTCATCAGTTTCGTACAGACTAGTACGGACCTTGATCTGCAAGACGCGTGGACATCGCAGATCGAGGATCTCGAGCAGTGGCACTCTGAGGGGTGGCTTGCTGTGTGTGCCTCACGGCGCTGCAAGGGCGGGCAGGCCGACGCGGCCCCCACTTGCGTCGCGGGTGCCTCTTGGCCGCGGGGCAGCGGCGACGCGGCGGGGTTCCCGTCGCTTGTCAGTAGGTCGCCGTAGAATCGCATAGAGAATCTCGGAGGCCGACTCCGACAGTGTCCAAGGAGGTGATCAGCGTGACTGTTCGGGTTGCGGTCGCTCCCGATCTTCTCCACTGGGCAGTGGAGAGGGCCGGGTGGGACGACGAGACGACCGGCAGGCGCGCTCCCAAGCTGGACGAGTGGGTCGCGGGTCGGCAACCGACGCTCAAGCAGCTTGAGAAGTTCGCCAGCGATACTCACACCCCTTTGGGCTTACTCTTCTTGGCGGAGCCACCTGACGAGAAGGTGCCCATTCCGGACCTGCGCACGCTCGGTAACGCCGCGGTGACTCGGCCGTCCGCAGACATGCTCGATGCGATCTACATCTGTCAGGATCGCCAGCAGTGGTACCGCGGTTACGCTTTCGAGCACGGCCACACACCACTGGAGTTTGTTGGTTCCGCAACGACCAGTGACCGTCCCGCTCTAGTGGCTGATCACATCCGCAACCTGCTGAACTTCGATGTTGCCGACCGCGCAGTGTTCAGCAACTGGGAGGATGCGCTACGTCGCCTCATCGACCGCATCGAAGCTATCGGGGTGTTGGTGATGGTGAGTGGGATCGTTGGTGCAAACACGCACCGGGTCCTCCGCCCAGAAGAGTTCCGAGGCTTTGCACTCGCGGACCCGATTGCTCCGCTGATCTTCGTCAACGGCACCGACACGAAGGCTGCTCAGATCTTCACGATGATCCATGAGCTTGCTCATATCTGGCTTGGCGAGAGCGCGTTGTCCGATGCTGCAATGAACGCAGACCACGGTCAGGAAGCCGAGTTGTGGTGCAATCAGGTCGCTGCCGAGGTGCTCGTTCCACAGGCGCTACTTCGCAGTGACTACCGTGGTGACCCGACAGTCGCAGAGTTGGAGCGGCTTGCGAGCCGATACCGTGTAAGCACTCTCGTCGTCCTCAAACAGCTCTTCGCCGCTCGGCTGCTTACTTGGGGAACCTTCGAGCAACTCTACGACGAAGAGCTTGAGCGTCTGATAGCGATCCTTGCAACTCGACGTGGAGAAGCAACTGGAGGGAACTACTACTACACCCAGCCACTGCGACTCAGCCGCCAGTTCGCTCGCGCTGTGATCTCTAGCACCTTCGAGGGAGCAACAGGATTTCGCGATGCTTACCGACTGCTCGGGACGAAGAAGCACGAGACGTTCAGGAACCTCGCCGCGGAACTCGGGGTGGCGTGATGTACCTACTGGACACAAACGTGCTCATCGAGGCGAAGAACCGTTACTACGCCTTCGATATCGCTCCAGGATTCTGGGCGTGGCTGGACCTCGCTCACGACCAGGAGCTCGCTTGCAGCATTGAGGCAGTCCGCGACGAGTTGTTGGCGGGCAATGACGAACTCGCTGATTGGACGCGGCAGCACCCTGACTTCTTCCGGCCCCTCGACCAAGGCACCACGCGGCACTTCGCTCCGCTGACAACTTGGGCGAGTTCACGCGACTTCACATCGGCCGCCATCACCGCGTTCACGGGCACCGCCGCCGACTACTTGCTTGTAGCGTACGCCAAGGAACACGAGCACATCCTCGTCACGCACGAACGACCCGACCCAAACGCCAAGGCACGGATATTCATACCGGACGCCTGCATCGCGCTCGGTGTCGAGTACGCCGACACCTTTAAGATGCTCCGGTTGACCGGTGCCCACCTGGACCTACGTGCCTGAGTATGAGCGAGGAACCTTGATCAACCCGAACACCAGCTTCACCGCGAGTTCCGTGCGACTCCAGACCCTCCTCGAGAATGCAAAGGAGGGGCGCCTTCAGCTCCCCGACTTCCAGCGCAGCTGGGTGTGGGACGAAGAGCGAATCCGGGGCCTGATCGCTTCGATCTCTCGGGGGTTCCCAGTTGGAGCCGTCATGACCTTGCGTAGAGGTGGCGCAGTTGATTTCAAGCCACGGCCGTTGGAGGGAGCACCTTCGTCGGCCTTAGACGAGACGCCCGACTCGCTCCTACTGGATGGCCAGCAGCGCCTCACCTCGCTATACCAAGTGCTCGTGCGTAAGCAGGTCGTGGCTACTTAGACTCCGCGGCGTCAACGGGTTCGGCGATGGTTCTACCTAGATATTGAAAAGTGCCTCGACGAGGCCGGTGATCGAGATGAAGCGGTTGTTATCCTCCCCGAAAGTCGACGAGTGACATCAGAGTTCGGGCGAGTGATCGAACTCGATCTGTCCACGCGTGAGCTGGAGTTCGAGAACATGATGTTTCCGCTAACTTCGGTTCTGGACTACGCCGACTGGCAAACGGCATTCGTGATGCAATACAGCGCTACCGAAGACTTCCCAGCTCGGTTCCAGCGACTGAACGAGTTTCACGAACGAGTCATCAAGAACTTCACGGAGTATCTCGTTCCTCAAATCGAGCTGTCTGCTTCGACGAGCAAGGAAGCGGTCTGTGTTGTATTCGAGAAGGTGAACACTGGCGGCAAGGCACTCGATGCCTTCGAGCTCATCACCGCAATGTATGCGGCCGACGGCTACGAGCTACGCAAAGACTGGTTTGGCACCGAGGAAGACGAGGGGCGTCACGGCAGGCTACGAGCAGCAATGCGGTTGCCGTCTGCGGCCGAGGGCGTCCTGTCCGGAGTCGGGAACACTGACTTCCTACAGGCGATCTCGTTGTTCCATACCCGAGACCTGCGTGAGGCCGCGAAGGCGGAAGGCAAAACAGGTAGAGAACTTCCTCAAGTCTCGGCAACAAGGCAAGTCCTGCTCAACCTTCCATTGAACGCCTACGTGCAGTACCAGCACCGCGTCGAAGAGGGTTTCCTCGCAGCCGCCAGGTTTCTCATTCAACTCGACATCTACCGCGTGAAAGATCTGCCTTACCAGAGCCAAGTTGTCCCACTTGCAGCGATTCTCGCCGAACTCGGTCGCGACGCTGACTCCCCAGCAGCAATTGAGAAGATACGCAGGTGGTACTGGAACGGCGTCTTCGGTGAACTGTACGGCTCGTCGACAGAGACGCGCATCGCGAAGGACTTCATCGAGGTGGTGGATTGGGTGCGTGGCGGTTTGGAGCCCTCGACTGTCCGCGACGCAACGGTGCGAGCCGATCGCCTGGACACGATGCGCATGCGACTCTCGGCGGCGTACAAGGGAGTCAACGCCTTGCTGATGAATCGAGGAGCAGAAGACTTCCGTTCTGGCCAAACCTTCAGCCACACGATCTTCTTCGATGAGAACGTTGACATTCACCACATCTTCCCGCAGGACTGGTGCAAGAAGCAGGGCATCGCGAAGCAGGTCTACGACTCAATCATCAACAAGACTCCGCTCACTGCCCGGACGAATCGGATCATCGGAGGCGTTGCACCGAGCGAATACCTCGCACGCATTGAAGATGACGGCGCCGAGGCGGATGCAGTCGATAGCAGGCTTCAGAGCCACCTCGTGGACCCGAGCCTGCTACGCACTGATGACTTCGAGGCAGCGTACCGAAAGCGCCGAAGTGAGCTCGTGGTTCTGATCGAGAAGGCAATCGGCAAGTCCGTAATCATCACGGAAGCCGCTGAACCAGACGGTGACTTCGATGAGGACCCGACCGAAATAGAGGACCTTGGGGCTGACGCTTTGTGAGATTGAGTCTTGTCCGACGGGCTAGCTAGTGCTCGTGGAGCTTGGTCCACACGGTGCCGCGGTGGACACCGAACTCGCGGGCGAGGGCAGTCACGCTGACGCCGTTGGTTCGAGCTGTTCTCATAGCGTCCACTTCCTCGTCCGTGAGGCGTGTTCGGGGTCGTCTCCTTGGCTCTGCGGCCGCGCCGATGAGCGGATCATCGGGTTCGCTGTCACGCTCACCCGAGCTTCCTGGCCCCTGATCCCATGCGGAAACGAGCCGCTCGACCCGCTGTCGCCTGTTCCCGCAACGCTCCATTGCTTCCACGGCCGAACTCCCTAGTCAAACGCCATTGACTAGGGAGTTTGTCATGTTGCTACCGGACTCAAGAGGCCTCAAAGGGACAACAGAGGACCTCGAGATGGAACGTTCGTGGAACGCGCTCCATCGGATCTCAGTGGGGTTCTAAGAGTCATGAGACGGTTCGGATCGATCAAACGACTGCCCAGCGGGCGCTACCGTGCGTCCTTCGCCCATCCCCATGACCCGGCGAGGAGGGTGGCGGCACCGATCACCTTCTCGCACAAGGGCGACGCGGAGCACTGGCTAAGACTCCAGCAGAGGGCGATTGAGCGGGGAGAGTGGCTCTCACCGGAAGAGGAGGAGGATCGCCGTCCCCAGAAGCGAACCCTTCAGGAGACCTATGACCGGTTCCTGGCCCAGCGCCCGCGGCCGTTGGCCTTGTCCACGCTTACGGCGTATGAGCAGGATTGGCGTTTGCGGATCGTTCCCCACTGGGGGGCCGAGCGTGACGTGAAGACCATCACCCACGACGAGGTGTGGCAGTGGCGTCAGGGCCCGCTGGGTGCTGAACGCTGAACCGCACTGAGTTTGTTGGAGACTCCTGACCTTGGAAACGAGGATGGGGTTA